>CAJJCG010000001.1 GCA_905182615.1 Alphaproteobacteria bacterium UBA2964
ACCCCGAACGGCCAGAAATTATGGCCCAGATCGCCGGCTGCGTGATGGGTATGGCGGAAGCCTGCAAAGCGCTCGACTTCCCCGTCGTCTCGGGCAATGTATCGCTTTATAACGAAACTAATGGAAGCGCGATCCTGCCAACACCAGTTATCGGCGGCGTCGGCGTGATCGATGATTTGACCAAGATGGTCACCATCGCCTTTCCCGCAGAAGGCCAGACAATCATCCTGATCGGTGACACCAAAGGCCATCTCGGAGCTTCACTCTGGCTTCGTGAAGTCGCCGGGCTGGAAGCAGGTACCCCACCACCGGTTGACCTGGCCCAAGAACGCCAGAATGGAGACTTCGTTCGGTCGCTTATTAAGGACGGAACAGTATCTGCCTGTCATGACCTTTCTGGCGGTGGGCTATTGGTTGCGCTTGCTGGCATGGCACTGGCTGGCAATACCGGCTGTCAGGTTTCATTGCCGGAAGGTTTGTCAGCGAATCCAGCATCTCTGTTTGGCGAAGATCAGGCTCGATATCTGCTCACCACCAGCGACCCCAATGCCGTTCTTTCCCGTGCAAAAAATGCAAATGTTAGTTCCGTTGCCCTTGGAACCACAGGCGGGACAACGTTGACTGTTGGCGGTCTTCCGCCTATATGCTTGGAAGCAATGCGGGATGCCCACGAAGGCTGGTTGCCAAACTATATGGCGGCTTCCTGATCAAAACCCGGCACCCCAAATAAAGGACCAAACTATGCCTATGGATCCCGACGAAATTGAGCGCATGATCAAAGAAGCGCTACCTGATGCAGACGTTAAACTGGAAGACCTCGTCGGAGACGGCGATCACTGGTCAGCCACGGTTGTTTCTTCTGCTTTTACCGGTAAGACGCGGGTTCAACAGCACCAATTGATTTATGCCGCCCTGCAGGGCCGGGTTGGTGGTGAACTGCACGCCTTAGCGCTGCAAACCTCCGCCCCCCAGACGTAAAGAGTTAATCGATTTTTCCTTCGCCATCGCGGCGAGCAACAACAGGTTTATACGATGAGTGACAATCCAGCATTTGACCGTATCAAGCAGAACGTTTCCGACGACGATGTCGTACTTTTCATGAAAGGCACGCCCGTCTTTCCACAGTGCGGTTTTTCTTCAACTGTCGTGCAGGTCCTGACCCATATGGGCGTGCAGTTCAAAGGCATCGACGTTCTTTCCGACCCGGAATTGCGCGAAGGCATCAAATCCTTCAGCAACTGGCCAACCATTCCACAACTTTATGTCAAAGGTGAATTTGTCGGCGGCTGCGACATCATCCGTGAAATGTTTGAAAGCGGTGAGCTGACCGAGCATATGAGTTCCAACGGTATCGACGTTAACCTACAAACCACGGAATAATCCGTAACCGGCGCGAAAATCCCGCCAAAGATAGCGTTCGATACAAAAATGAAACTGGGAGGTTTCACTAGGAGGTTTTAATGGCATTGGTAAAAACCAAAGGGCTAGCGCATTTTACAATTCCGGTTACGGATACCGAGCGCAGCCAAAAGTTCTACGAAGACATTCTCGGCATGAAGGCCGTGCAGATCAATCATAAGCGCGGCATGGTATTTATGGATTCAGGCGGCGACTGCGTCATCCTGACCAAAACCCAGCACGCAATTAATCAAGCTGGCGAGCAAGACATCCATCACGCCTGGGTCGTAGAACATGATGATTACGAAAATGCGGTGAAAGAGCTACAGAAACGTGATGACATTAATTTCCATTTCGAGGAAGACCGTCAGGGCGGCGCCGTAAATGGTCCCCGCGCCTATTTCGAAGACCCCGATGGCAATGTCCTCGAGATCATCGACCTCACCAGCTACAAACGCCACTGATATGCCGGCACCGGAACTTCAGGGCCTCGCCCATTTCAGCATACCGGTCAGTGACGTCGCTGCGAGCCGGAAATTTTACGAAAACATCGTCGGCTGCAAACATCTGTTCAGCACGCCGCCGGGCAACATGTCGTTTCTCGATGCCGGTGGTATGTGTATCATACTGTGTCAGCACGACACCCCGATCAATCCTGAGCTTGATGATCATAACGGCGTGCATCATTCCTTCATGCTAAAGACCGAGGATTTTGACGCCGCGCTGGAGAACCTCCGTGCCAATGATGTTGAAATCTTCTTCGAGGAAGACCGCCAGGGCGGCATCGTCAACGGCCCGCGCTGCTACTTCCGCGACCTCGATGGCACGGTGCTGGAATATATTGATCTGACGAGCTATTCCGGGGCGGAAACTTAAGCTTCTCTCTTTCTATCGTGGCATCAACACCACAACCGGGATGACACGTGCATCACCGATGCGCTTCTCGTATTCGTCCATCATCGGATAGACTCCCCCCATCAACTGCCATAGACGAGCCCGTTCCTCGCCCTTTGCTTCGCGGGCTGTTGCGGTGAATTTGTCTGCCGCCACCTGAACATTAACGGAAGGGTTCCCCGCAAGATTAAGATACCAATCGGGGTGGGTCGGCCTGCCGCCTTGCGATGCGACGACAACATAGTTGTCGCCATCGCGACCATAGACCAGAGGCGTGGTCCGCAGTTCACACGATTTACGCCCAGTCGTTGTCAGTAGCAAACAGGCATAGGTGCCAGGGGCGGATAATTTGTCCCATAAATGTCCTTCCGCGCCATCGGTCGCGAGATATAGTGCCACATGATCGATTATTTTCTGGGCCAGCACGATGATCCACCTCCTGCTTATCAACTCCGTTTCGAACAATCGTAGCACAGCAATTTTGGGACGAAAGCCCCCACAACACATCACCTTTAACTGATCCTGGAATAAGCGCCGCGACACGCTGTTTACAAATTAGGACGGAAATCAATCTAAGGAAGACGATCAATGATGAAGACTACAATCCCCGCCATGCTGACAGCGGCCGTTATCACGCTGGCTTTCACCACCAACGCAGATTTACAAAAAAGGCCCAGGAAATTCCCAGGCCTTTTTGTATTTATCTGAATGTCGTCTCTTAGCGCGAATAATACTCGATGACGAGGTTTGGTTCCATCAGCACCGGATAGGGCACATCAGCCAGCAACGGTGTACGAGTGAACGTCCCCTTCATGTTTCGATGATCGACTTCCATATATTCAGGAATCTCGCGCTCCGGGCTATCGATTGCTTCAAGCAGCATCGGAATTTCGCGGGACTTACCACGAACCTCAATAACGTCACCCTCATTGACCCGATAGGACGGGATGTTGACCCGCTGTCCGTTGACCAGGATATGGCCGTGATTGATGAACTGGCGTGAGGAAAAGACCGTTGGGACAAACTTCATGCGGTAGACCACGGCGTCGAGACGACGCTCCAGCAATCCGATGAGGTTCTCCGAGGTATCACCCTTGCGGCGTTCAGCCTCGATATATGTACGGCGAAACTGTTTTTCAGTGATGTTGCCGTAATAGCCTTTCAACTGCTGCTTCGCATTCAGCTGCGTTCCGAAATCCGACGGTTTACGACGGCGAGCCTGGCCGTGTTCACCGGGACGGTATTCGCGCTTGTTGAAGGGAGACTTGGGTCGGCCCCAGAGATTACACATCAGGCGCCGGTTAATCTTGTACTTCGCTTGGATTCGCTTGCTCATAGTCCAATAATCCTTGTTATGTCGGCCTTTGGTCGACTTTTTGTCCCGATAGTCCGACCCGGTGACACCGGCGGCGTGGTTCTACGACCCTCATTCTCGGGAATGGCGCGAACTATAGGGATTTACCCCTGAATGTCAAAGGGATAAACGCCTCGTTGAAGTGCCCGTTTTATAAGCGTTTCCCAGCCTTACGCTGCCTCGTCGCGCGGCAGCGCTTCGCGGCTGCGGATCATGTCAGAAACCTTGTCTGCCATCATAATCACACAAGCATTGGTATGAGCTGAAACGAGGTCCGGCATTGCCGACGCATCGACCACGCGGAGCCCTTCAACGCCTCTCACTCGACATTGCGGATCCAGCACCGATTCCGGCCCATTGCCCATCGGACAAGTACAGGTTGGATGCTCGACCGTGATCAGCGTCTTACGGATATACTCGTCGATCTCGGCATCCGTCTTCACGTTTACACCCGGGTCCAATTCTTCACCGCGGAACGGGTCCATCGGCGATTGATTAGCCACATCACGGCCAATCTTAAAGCCTTCGCGCAAGGTTGGTAGATCGTTCGGCGCCGATAAGAAGTTGAAAAAGATCCGTACGTGATCCGCCGGGTTCTTAGAACGCAACGTCACCTCACCTCGGCTATCGGGATGCAGCAGCGCGGGCTTGATGCCAAATCCGTCCTCGTAAGGTTTCTGAAAGCCCGGCACCCAGGTCCGCGCATCGTCGGGAATACCTCGGAACATGAATTCGATATCTGGCACCGCCAGCTCGGGACGGGTTTTGATAAAGGCATGCATGCCGCCCGGGACGACGCTGCCGGCACCAGTCCCAAACAAATAGGACTGAGCCATGCCGATCGCGGCCTTATCAATCCGCATATCATCGCGGAATTTACTGGTATTGGTCGGGCGGGAGAATGCGATTGAAACCGTCTGGTGATCCTGCAGGTTTTTGCCAACCGGCAAATCGACAATGGGTTCAATCCCCATATCCTTGAGGTGCTCGGCAGGGCCGATACCCGAAAGCATCAACAGTTGTGGTGAATTAAACACACCTCCGGACAGGATAACTTCGCGATCTGCATCGACACGGACAGTCTTGCCGCCCTTGATATATTCAATACCGACAGCCTTGGTGCCTTCCATAATAATACGGCTGCTCAACGCCTTGGTAATAACCGTCAAATTGGGACGGCTCATGACCGGCTTCAAAAAAGCTACTGCCGTCGAACAGCGCTTGCCGTTCTTGATAGTGTATTGGGCGCGGCCAAAGCCTTCCTGCTGCGGCCCGTTATAGTCATCGGTTACCGGCAATCCAGCGGCCTTCGCAGATTCAATCCATGCCGGGAACAGAGGATCTTCTGACGTGGCCCAGGTCGTTCCCAAGGGGCCGTCGCCACCACGGCGCTCGTCGCCACCTTCTTCCCAGCCTTCACAGCGTTTGAAGTAAGGCAGGCAATCAGCATGCGTCCAACCAATCGCGCCCTTCTGGGCCCAGCGATCGAAATCGCCCGGATTGCCGCGCGTATAGGCCATGACATTGATCGAAGACGAACCACCCAGCACTTTGCCGCGTTTTACCTGCAGCACCCGATTATTAAGATTGGGCTCAGGCTCGGAGACATATTTCCAGTCATGCAGCCGATGCTCGTAAATCTTGCCCATGCCAATTGGAATATGGATCAACGGATCGGTGTCACGTCCGCCCGCCTCGAGCAAAAGCACTGTCGCTCCAGCGTCTTCACTTAGCCGGTTAGCGAGCACGCAACCCGCGGAACCCGCGCCAACGATTATGTAGTCAAACCCCTGAGCCATTTTCTTTTTCCTGTCTTTAATTTAGTGGCCAGCTTAATCCGACTAACGTCCGAGTGGAACCGTCAGAATAGACCTTCTCGGGTGGCGGTAGTGGAGCGTGAAATCAAATTCACGATGGAAGCCCGTCTAAAGATGCTGCGCATAGTGCTTTCTCAGCGCCCATGTTGAACTCGAGGTCATTTGACATGACGGCGCGCGTGTCTTGCCCAACAAGAGCCCAAATTTTTGGAATCACCTCTGACAACTCCCTATAAAGATTCCCGATAGCTTCTTGGGGCATATGGCTGACTTCCGGGTCTATTTTCCACTCGTCAAAATATTTTTCTTCTTCAAAGAATTCGGGCGGATTCATTATATCAGTCGTAACGTCGGAAAGAACGGACGACGCGCGCAGCTCTCCCCGGACATTCTACGGCACCCAGACAATCGCCACAGCGACGATCAACGCCGCACA
>CAJJCG010000002.1 GCA_905182615.1 Alphaproteobacteria bacterium UBA2964
CTTTAATGCGGTTGGAAATGGCATATTTGCAATTGCCTTGTTTTCCATTCGGGTTGTTCAGGAGGGCATCACCAGTTCAAAAGCCCCCCTCAAGCGCATCCCTGCAGAAATCCGGGCAGGGTTCAGCTACACATTTTCTCATTCCGGACTTGGAAAGATGATTATCCTCCTGTTTATCGTTGGTATCTGCGGCAGGACCTATATCGATTTGTTTGCCGGGGTCGTTGAAACCATCTTCCAGCGAGGCCCTGACGCCCTTGGTATGCTGGTGTCATCTGTTGGTGTTGGTGCTGTTCTGGGAGGCTTCTGGCTGGCTCAGCGCGGGTATATCAAAGGCCTTACCCGTATTGTATTGCTTAATGTTTTGATTTTGGCGCTTGCGCTGATCGTGTTCGCTCTTTCGACAAACTTTTATGTCGCCGTTGCGGCGGTTCTGATTGGCGGATTTGCAATGACGGTGGCCGGGACCGGTGAGCATACATTGATCCAGGCATCGGTTGATGAACATATGAGAGGCCGTGTCGTGAGCTTATATGGCGCCATTTCACGGGGCTGCCCTTCGCTAGGGTCGCTGATGATGGGATGGCTTGGAGATCATGTCGGTTTGCGCTGGCCAATTGCTGGCGGAGCCGTCATTTGTATAGCGCTTTGGGCTTGGTTTTATCGCCGCCGTGCAGCCTTGGCAGAATCTCTCGAGACAGCACCACAGACAGGAAAACACTAAGATGCAGTCGCCCTCAGGTATCGCTGCGATTGTTAGCGCTTTTTCCAATCGCAATTATGCCGTCTATGCCTCGACCAATATCCTGTCCCATTTTGGATCATGGATTCAGCGCGTTGCGATGGGCTGGTTGGCCTGGGAGCTTGAGAAATCAGGTTACTGGCTTGGCGTTGTCGCAGTAGCGGAGCTCGTTCCGGCAGTCATCCTGGCTCCCTTAGCTGGTGCCATCGCTGATCGTGTGAACAGACTTCGGGGAATTCAGGGAACGCAATTCCTCGCAATGGTTCAGGCAATCATTCTTGCCGGAATTGCCATTTCCGGGAACGCGACCATCGGATGGTTGGTCGGACTCGCTTTTGCGAGGGGTGTCATCATGTCGTTCAATCAGCCGCTTCGTTTCTCAATTTTACCAAGCCTGGTGGAGCGAAAAGATTTGTCATCAGCGATTGGAATTAATTCGCTGTCGTTTAACCTGTCCCGTGTGCTGGGGCCTGCGGTTGCCGCTCTTATCATCGCGCAGTGGGATGCCGGGACGGCATTCGCCGTAAATGCAGTGTCCTATTTTATCTTCATCGTGGCGCTCTTCTTTATCCGTCTGGATAACCCATATGTGCCAAAACCACGTTCGTTTAAGAACCTGCCGCCGGAAATTATCGAGGGCATACGCTATTGTATCCAGATGCCTGGTATCGCGCCGCTTTTTATCCTAATGAGCGTGGTTGCCATGTGCGGGCGCGCTTACGCTGAGCTTTTGCCCGGTTTTGCTGGCTTGGTGTTTGATAGCGGTGTTGATGGGCTCGGTTGGTTACACGCAGCAATCGGGGTAGGTGCCGTTTTGGGAAGTGTTATCCTGGCCCGACGAAGTTCCGTTGAAGGGCTGACCCGTATTGTGGCCTGGATGGTACTTGTCGTCGGGCTTGGCTTGATTGCTTTTAGTGCTACCGACAACCTGTGGATTGGGATGTTCTGCGTCGCTGTTACCGGGTTGGGGATGACCTTTGTCGGTGTTGGCGAGCAGCAATTATTGCAAAACGCTGTGTCTGGTGAAGTTCGGGGCCGGGTTATGAGCCTGTATGGCATGATCTCCCGCGGTGGTCCGGCGCTTGGCGCCTTTTCGATGGGGGCAGCGACAGAATGGATAGGGTTGCAGATACCTGTTGCAGCCGGCGGTGTCTGCTGCATTATCCTGTTTTTCTGGGCCTTGAAAAAGGCACCCGAAATGGCGAAATCTTTGGAGAAGGAGCCTGGTCACTTTTATGGTGACAGGGGCGTTTGATGGTTGAGTGGATTATGCGGTCATTCCTAGCTCTAGCTGTTTTGATTTTGATCAATGCGCCAACAATGGCGCGCGAAGTCCCAGTTGCAGATGTTCCCAGCTTGCTGCGGGCCATTACGGTCGCGGAACCCGCGGACAGAATTGTCCTGCAGCCGGGCCGCTATCGTCTGAGGAAGGTTTTGATTACGCGTCCGGGTGCAGCCAATGCGCCGATTACGGTAACCGCCCTTAATCCGTTGCAGACCCGAATTGAAACGGATACTGCAGAATTGTTCAAACTGGATGCGCCCTATTGGGTCTTTGAAAATTTGGATATCCGGGGCGGTGAAAATGCCCGTCATGCTTTTCATATCGTTGGGCGTGCTGACCATACGGTGCTACGCGGCAATCACATTGTTGGCTTTCATGCCTCCGTTAAAGGCAATCCGCAGAAAAAGATATCTCCTGACAATGTCCTCATAACGGGAAACGCTTTTTATAATGAAGCCCCGCGGAAAACTGCCGAACCGGTTACATTGATTAATGTTGTCGGCGGCGATAACTGGCGCATTACCAAGAATTTTATCGCAGACTTTGCCAAAGGCGGTGGCGATGGGATTAGCTACGGTGCCTTTCTGAAAGGTGGTGGCGAAGGCGGTCTCTTTGAGCGCAATCTTGTGATGTGTGAGTGGCGGCATAAAGACCGTCGCCGGGTCGGACTCTCGTTTGGCGGCGGTGGGACTTTCAGATGTACCGGGCCTGATTGTCCTTTAGAACATCAAAACGGGATCATGCGAAACAACGTGATCATTAACTGCCCGGAAGCGCCCGGCGTTTATATCAACCGATCGCGCGATATTGCGATACATCACAATACGATTTTTAAATCCTGGGGCGTCATGTTGCGCTTTGAGGATACGTTTGCGACGGTCCAGAACAATATTATGTCCGGGGCCGTTTCGTTGCGGCAGGAAGCCGAAGTTAAGTCTGACGATAATATTCAGACCGGATATCCTTTTGCCGCCTATACCCCCGGCATTGTACGCAAGTTCAAGGAACGAGTTTCAGACTATGATGCGAAGTTTAGCAATTGGATCGACAAGGCTGATGTCATGAAAATGCATTCCACAATGGATGGATTTGCAAATTGGCTGGCCAGAAGTTCGATCGGCCGCGGCGACGAGATGTTGAAATCGCTTTTTCGCGATCCGGGAAGGGCAGACTTCGGTTTGCAAAAGGGTGTTGCTCCGCCGACGGTGCCGTACGAATACGGCAAGGTAAAAGTAGATTTTTGTGGCCGCGCGCGCGGGAAAGCGATCTTCCCAGGCGCGATCGACTTTAGTGCCGGTCCATGCAATGTGCTGGCGTTGCGGGACCAGATATTGAACCGGTTCGGTGTTAGCTATTGAACGCTGTTAGCTTCCCGTACCATCGCGATGAGGGAAGATTTTAGCAGATACTCGTGGCAGGTGTCGTGATCATCGGTGATGGCACCAAGGGCATCCAGCTTTTGACGGCGGATATCCATATCGCTTTCCTGCAACAGCTCTTTGTTTTGAATAGACTGTGCCTGCACGTATTTTTTGGCCATCGTCCGGCGTTGGCGGTCGTACTGCGCGAGCAGCGCATCATCGCCTTCTCCGCGCCAAATACGCACTAGCTTTTCCGCGATATTCAGGCCGTCATGGATTCCGCCATTCATGCCCATACCGCCCAGTGGATTATTTACGTGGGCTGAATCGCCAGCTAAAACCGTCCGTCCCACATGGAAGGTTTCTGCGACGCGCTGATGTACGTTGTAGAGATTGCGATGAATGATCTCGTAGTCCTTGGAATAGGGCAGGCATTCAGCATATTTGTCCTTCACCCAATCCAGACTTTTGACATATTCATCTGGTTCATCGCCAGAGGCAGGCAGAAGAATCCGCCATAATCCACTCATGTCGTCACCGGCAACCTTGATCAACGCACACCACTGATCAGGATGGGCGACATAGTTACGATAGCGATGGTTGCCTGCTTCAGGTGCTCCAAAATCGAACTTTGTCGTGGCGATGACAAAACGTTCACCCCAGGTGAAGCCGGGAAAATCAATATTCAGGGATTTTCGAATAACGCTGCGTCCGCCATCAGCGCCAATCAAATAGCGTCCAGTATGGGTTTCAATCTCACCATCCGAATTCTTTACGGACAATTCTACGCCGTCATCGTCTTGGACTAAGCTCACAGCCTCATAGGGCCGCACCAGTTTGAAATCAGGGAGTTCCTCCGCATGTTTGCGGGCGACATTGATAACTTTGTGTTGCTCGACCTGAAGGGCGTAGGGAAACGGTGTTTCGTCGGCTAAAATTCCGTAATCAAATTCAGCGACGATACGGTCGTCATAACGATCGCGGAACTGAAAGACTTCAGATACTAGCCCCATAGCGCGCAGCTCATCCGTCATGCCGAGATCTGAGAGCATCTCAAGCGTTGAGGGGTGCACCGTGGAAGCGCGGTGATCTGCCGTTGTCTCTGGCAGGGAGTCAAAGACTGTTACGGGAATACCCTGGCGGGCAAGGTAATAGCCGGAAATCATGCCGACGGGGCCAGCACCAGCAATAAGAACGCGATTGTCGGGATTCATTGGTTGCACACTGTTCTAAAATTGAGTTTCGGGACTTTACAAGCAGAGTACATGGCGTCAACCCCTCAGGGTTGTTGAACGCGCATGCCGAGATAGAGACCGCTAAAGATCAGCGCAATTGCAATCCCGTGAAACAGTTCAAAGCTTTCATCCAGCTCCAAAACTGACAAAATCGTACCAAAAGCCGGGATAAGATAGCTTGAGAACCCGGCGGCATTCGGCTCAGCGACCTCGACGCCTTTGTTCCAAAACAGATAGACGACAACCGATTGAAATATCGCAGTGAAGAGGATGAGCCCGATATTTTTGAAATTAAGATCGAAGAACTGGCCTTGTACGGATTTCCCACATATAGAAAGGGAAAACTATCCGTATGGAGAGGCCGGTTAAAACCAGGATCAGGCCGAATGGATCTAGGTTGGCGGCAACCACTTAAGGCAAACGGTGTAGATTGCCCAGAACGTCATAGCAGCGATAATGAAAAGATCCCCAACACCCAACGCCATTGTTGAAATTGCGTTCAAATCGCCATTTAGAATAATCACCAGGGAATCAATGATGCCAAGCACGGTTCCCGGTATGACGGCATGGGTTAGTTTGATTCGCAATATGATGAACGAGACGATTGCGATGGCAATTGATGTGGCCCCGCTAAGGACCGAAGCATTAATCGCCGTCGTAATTTGCAGGCCAAGAAAATAGAAAATTGTGAATCTGGTTATGCCCGCAAACGATAGGCCACACATTATTAGCCAATGCTTCCGGTAGACTGCACGCTGTTGCCAGAATGGCTTAGCGGCAAACGGCAGGAATAGTAGAAATGCGATAGCCTAACGCCAAAATGTGAAACTGTGCGGTGGGATGTCGCCAGCAGATGCGCGGACTGCAACCGCGGTAGCCGACCAAAATACGGCAGTCATGATAAGCATCCCATAGGCGACCCAAACAGGTATGTTGGGTTTGCTCGATGTTGTCACGCCAGGATCATTCATAGATTTTCTATTCCCATAATGTCCTGGATAACGACATGGATTGAGCGACAAGGCAATGGATAGGCTTGACAGTTTTAGGGCAGAGGATCACGTTTAGAGGGTGACCTGGGGTGTCCGTCAGGACTGAGAGAACACCCATCG
>CAJJCG010000003.1 GCA_905182615.1 Alphaproteobacteria bacterium UBA2964
CAGTTTCTTTTCCTCTTTCTTTACCGGCGCAGGTGCATCCGCAACGAAAATGGAGCTCTTGTGGTCCTTCGGTTTGACCAGGGCATCACCGATAATACCGATGACCATTACGACAAGAGCGACCGTAAGAATGGCGCCGGCTATTTTGTTAATCTCAAATGAGGACATGTTGGAACCTCAGGGGGTCAGGAAATAAACTGAGCCTTAATAGCACTTTACCGTGTCACAGGCGTGTGCGGCAACATGCCACGTCGCCAAATGGTGCCATATAAACGGAATATTACTCATAATTTACTGTACTGAATAAACTATCGGGGCCGTCCTGCATTGTGGGAAATCGTTGACCGTAATATGGGCGGTGGTAACGGCTTTAAATACTCTTCCGGCAGACTGTGATAGTAAGATCGGCATGGATTACGAAGGTTTTTTCAGCGACTCAATTGAGCAGCTTAAATCCGAAGGCAATTACCGGGTTTTTGCTGAATTGGAACGCCATGCTGGTGATTTTCCTCATGCCACCCGTCACACCGGAGCGGATACCAGCGAGATCACTGTCTGGTGCAGCAACGATTACCTTGGCATGGGTCAGCACCCCGACGTTCTGAAGGCCATGAAAGATACTGTCGACCTCGTTGGCGCCGGTTCTGGTGGCACCCGCAATATTTCAGGAACGACACATCAACACGTTGTTCTTGAACGAGAGCTTTCTGAACTGCACCAAAAAGAAGCGGCCTTACTCTTCACCTCGGGCTATGTTGCCAATGACGCAGCCCTATCCACGCTGGCCGGAAACATGCCAGGCTGTATCCTTTTATCAGACGAATTTAATCACGCATCGATGATTGCCGGTGTCCGTCATAGCGGTGCCGAAAAACGTATCTTCAAGCATAATGACGTCGAGGACCTCGAACGCCTTCTATCCGAAATTGAGCCCGGACGGCCCAAGATCATCGTTTTCGAATCTGTGTACTCGATGGATGGAGACATTTCTCCTATTGGCAAGATTTGTGACCTCGCCGACAAATATGGTGCGATGACCTACATCGACGAGGTCCACGCAGTTGGTATGTATGGCCCACGCGGCGGTGGCGTCGCTGAACGCGACGGCCACATGGACAGGATTACGGTCGTTCAGGGCACACTCGCAAAAGCCTTTGGGGTCGTCGGCGGCTATATAGCTGCTTCCCAAAAACTTGTCGATTTCGTGCGTTCGA
Source organism: Alphaproteobacteria bacterium UBA2964 (assembly GCA_905182615.1). GTDB lineage: Bacteria > Pseudomonadota > Alphaproteobacteria > MPNO01 > UBA2964 > UBA2964. Next base: position 1,215 of record CAJJCG010000003.1, read on the forward strand.
GAGCCAGTGGCTTTATTTTCACCACCTCTCTGCCCCCCGCCGTGGCTGCTGCAGCTGCAGCAAGCGTGCGGCATGTCCGCGACAATGGTCAGGAAAAGCGCGAACGTCACCAGGAACGAGCCGCAACGTTAAAACGACTGCTGACTGATGCCGGCTTACCGGTGATGCCGTCTGTCTCGCATATCGTTCCGATCATGGTAGGTGATCCGGTCCGGTGCAAACAGGTCACAGACGATCTCATGGATCGCTATAGTATCTACGTACAGCCGATCAACTACCCGACTGTACCGAAGGGAACTGAACGGCTACGCTTGACGCCTTCACCAATCCATAGCGACGATGACATGGATCGACTAGTTGCCGCCCTGACCGAAATATGGAGCCGATTAGAGCTTAAATGGGCGGCCTAAATTTTAGAACTTAGTTTCCGGGAGGACGCGCCACTTGGCGCGTTTTTTTGTTGAGCAATGCGCTCTATAGTTGGAGATATGGGAACGTCTGACATCTCACAAGAACCAATATTGCCGGACCTGTTACCCGTCGGGGTCCAACTTATTTTTTGTGGCAGCGCCGCCGGAACCGTCTCAGCGCAGAAGCAGGCTTACTATGCCGGGCCGGGCAATAAATTCTGGCTGACGCTCTTTGAAACGGGTCTAACGCCCCGATTATTCCCACCGGACGAATATCACTTACTCCCAAATTGCGGAATTGGCCTAACTGATATGGCAAAGCACGTCTTTGGCAGTGATGCGTCCCTGCCAAAAAGTGCCGATGACCCTCAACGCGTATATGAGATTGTAAATGAAGCCGCCCCGAGAGCCATAGCTTTTGTTGGCAAACGATCGGCCCAGGTGTTTTTCAAAGCCCACTTTGGATTGAAAAACATGGCATACGGACTGCAGCAACAGACAGTCCGCGACACGAAGATATTCGTTCTCCCCTCACCTTCAGGCCTGGCCGCGCGTTACTGGGATATAGGACCATGGCAAGCCCTCGCCGCCTTTATCAAATGAGCCTATTCGATCAAAAAGTCTGCTTCGACCTCGATCGCTACGTTGAACGGCATTGATGAGACACCAGCAACCGTGCGGGCATGTGCGCCAATTTCCTGACCAAATACATCAACCATAAGTTCCGACGCGCCATTCACGACGGCGGCGACTTCAGCAAGGTCAGGTGTGACATTCACATACCCCTTCAACTTTGCGACTTTTACAACACGATCTAAATCACCATCAAGCGCCAATTTGACGTGCGCGATCACGTTAAGAGCACAAAGCCGGGCGGCCTCCACTCCTTGCTCAATGGTAAATTCACGACCTACCTTTCCAATGAAAGGCATGTCTCCGTTCCATTGAGGCACCTGTCCTGACACGTATAGAAACGGGCCCGCAATATTCGACCCTTTGATTTTTGCGACCTTTGGCGCCAGAGCTTCCGGCAACTCAATCCCCAACTCCTTAAGCCGAGCCTCAACTATTCCTGACATTTCAATATTCCTCGTCACTAAACCGTTATTTCGGATATCGTAATCATGCGCCAGCGGGAGCTAGTGATCCAGCCTCCGTATTTCTGTTATACTGCCTTATGGCTTCGTCGAAAGACTTTCGTGATCAAATGCTAGGACTGCTTCTACCGTTTGGACCGGTGCTGTCGCGCTCAATGTTCGGCGGCTTCGGTTTCTATATGGACGGCATCATGTTCGCCCTGATCGCCTATGACCAAATTCACTTTAAAGTAGATGACGGTAACCGGCAGAAATACATAGATGCCAGCATAGGGCCGTTTACCTATGAGGGGAAAAAGAAACCCGTTCAGATGTCATACTTTCTGGTGCCGCCAAATGTTTTAGACAACCAGATTGAATTAGCTGAAGGGGCGGGGCGGGCTCTCGATTCCGCTAAACGGTCAAAGGCAAAAAAACCTACTAGGCGGAAATTTTGACCGCGCCGGTAAAGAGATCAGTGGTCGTTGCGGGGCACCAAACCAGCATCTCGCTAGAAGCGCCATTCTGGGAGGCACTGGTAGGACTAGCTAAGTCCCGCGAGATATCTCTTAATAGTCTCATCACCCGAATCGACCGTGATCGGCAAGGCAATCTATCTTCGGCCTTGCGTGTTTATGTTCTCAACAGCCTACAAGCAAACCAGAATTAATGCCTCTTCAAGAGATCAAAAACACCTGGGATAAGGTCTTCCAGACGCGGCCTCTTTGGTTGTTGTTGTGTCGGTACGGATCGCGGGTTCGACCGCCGCGAGCCCGGGAAGATTTTTCGGATTACCGAACCAACGCCGCGCTGCAATAAGAACGACTGGAGTTCCTTGAAGTCAAAAAACCGCCTTGGATTATCAATCGCACCGACGGCCCGCAATTTAAATGCCGGAACCTTGGGATGTTCGATCAGACGGAACTGGCTCTCAAAATCCATATGCCAGTTAGGCAGATTGGCAAACCCGGTGGCGCGCCCTGCAGCTGCATCGGCAAGAAGCAAAACATCATTGGTGCGAACGACACCTTTATCGATTTTAAATGTCGCCTTCAATGTTGAGAAGCGTGACTGCCCCCCCTGCATCGAGGATCCAAACAGCGAGAGAAGATCAATGACGCTATCGATGTTCTTCAGCCGGTCACTGATTGCCTTTAGATCAAACCCTGAAACAATTCCGTTCCGAGAATTCAGTTTTCCGCTGCCGTTCAGCCTACGCACCATCGCCAGCGGGCTTTTTCCATCACTGCTGACGCTCAAGTCAAAATCTGTAACACCACCCTTGATGTCGAACGTCCCGGTTTGAAACAGTGCTTTGCCAACATTGGCTTTCGAAACCACAACGCGTCCAGCCAGTATAGGGGTACGGCGGGCATCAAATTTTCCATTCAATAAAAAGGTACCATCAAACATCTTGCCAGCAATCTTGTTGATGGTGAGAAGCTTGTTCGAAAGCGTTGCGCTAATTGCGGGGTTATCGACCTTGAACTGACGATAGAGCAGTGATTTTGCGGCAATTGAGACATCAGCGTCGATCAGACCAAGAGGTGTCGTATCGATTGGTTTAACTGAATAGCGCGCTTGCGAAGGATTAGACCGCGATCGAGGCCGATTAGTCGTTCTAAGCGATGAGCGACCTCCTCGTGTCACAGGCTGACGTCGTGATGAAGACGAGCTCGCAGGCTGTTTCGGCGGTAAAAAGGAATTTACGTTGATCTGATTAGCGTCAAAGACCGCTGTCAATTTTGGGCGAGCGCCTCTGGTATCAAGATTCCCTGTACCCTTTAACGCCAACGCTCCGGCATCAATGGAAAATTTTCCGAGACTGTAATTTTGATTTCGACCGCTCAGTTCCGTGTTGATCTTCAAGGGGCCGAGCACTTTTCCCGTGGGCCTGTAATTCGGAGCAAAATGCCGAACAAAGCTGCGGACGGAAGGGTGCGAAGCGGCAATATTTAGCGCGAATGTTGGCGTTCCAATTAAGCCACGAGCGGTACCGTTTGCTGTCAGCTTGCCCCCTGCGGCCCGGAGTCTAATATGCGCCGATAGTTTAGAAAGATCACCTTTTGCCCGAAAATTAAGATCAAACGGGCCGAGTCTTCGGGATACGGAGTTATTCCCGAACGCCCGCAACAATTGCGACAAATCTTTATGCTTTGACGTCAGTATGGCATCTATTCTCGGTACCCGGTCGAAATCCGAAACCGTTCCCGTCAAGAATGTCGTTGCCCCGGCAGCAGCAAGCGACAGATCCACCTTTACCTTATTCGAGCTGGTATCTGCTTTGCCACGCAGTCGTAAGGCACCAAGCTTTCTTGCGTTTGTTGGCAGCGTGATACCAGCGAGACGCAGGGGACCGGATACATCGCGCGCGTCTGCCGAAACCTCGCCACTAAAAGTCGGAAAGCCAGAAAGGTTGCTGAGATTGCCTGAAACTAAAGCCCGCAAACCACCGACGTCACGGATTGACGCGTTTTTAATTTTTAAAATGCCACCGGCGAGTGTTCCTTCGAACTGCAAACCCCGCACCGGAGTCTTATTAACCGTCAAGCGTGACACCTGCATGTTTAAATTGGCATCAAACTCGGTGAGCGCTGCCAAGGGCGCTAGTATCGCGAAAGCAGCTTTGTCTTGCTTTCCATTTGGCGTTTTCTGAATTGTGCGCTTCACGGATTTCTGCGGTACAGGTGAGGATTGATTGCCGGCCTTTTGTTTCACGTTAGTCCACACCTGATAGGCGTCGAGATCCAAATTATCGATGCTTATGCTCGCACCAAATGCCAGCCTCTTTCGCAAAGCCAAAGTTACTGCAGCATCAATCTTGGTAGCATCGAGACCAATTTTCGCATTCTGTATCTGCAACTGACGATCATCTCCCCGGAGTGATGCCGACAGTGAAAATTTACGAAGCCGATCCTGGGGAATAGAAGTCACATCCCTACCCAACCAGGTCAGAAGAGCTCGTAAATTGTCCGCGCGCACCGCAATTTCAGCCTGATAGTTGGGCCACCTCTGATGGGCTGTCATCGCTCCGGTTAAATTGAATTCACCGCCACCCGGCAGCAAAATCCTGGCCCTCCTCAACTGCACCGTATTTTTCTCAAGCTGAGCTGAAACTTCGATGCCGCGCGCATTGCGTTTTTTATAGGTAACCGCGTCAATCGTGAGCTCGAAAGTCCCATCCATTTCGGGCAGTGCAAAGGCCGAGCTTGCCTGTCGCGCTGCGACCGGTTTTGAAACCTTACGGGCCCCGGTCGGCTGGGGCGCGTTTGACGTACTTCCTTTGCGCACCGCAGTGACGCTTTGTTTGGCGTTCGTCTTTAACAATGAATCAAGATCGATCCGGGTAACCGCCATTTTGCCAACAAATTTCGGCCGGCCGTATAGCGTGACGTCAATATTTCCCGAGGCGCGGGTTGCCCCAACTTCGATATCTATACCGGAAACTGATCCACCTTTTTCAGTCCCCTTCAGGCTGGCCTTCAACAGAAATGGTTGCTTCAAGGCATCGGGGACATTCGTGTCACCGACAAACGACTTAATCGTTCGGCTTAAGTTCTTACCGCGCAGATTAAGTTTTCCGGTAAATCTGGGAGGCGCGCCAATCGCCACTACACTGCCACTGATTTGAGCTTGAATATCAGCCTTAGGTAGCGTGATCGAAAGCGAAACTGGTGCTGCCGTCATCGGCTTGAGTTCACCTATGGCCGCTTCGAGTATCGCTTGCTGCTTGCGAACTAAAGCTTCACCGCGAACATCGAAGGGGCCATTGAGAGAACGGGCGCTAAACTGCAATGACACATTGTTCAAACGCTCCTCTGAACCTGCCACCGCATCACGCCAGACGATTACGCCATTTTGGATACGAACATTATCCAGCTGCACTGTCGCGGCTAGACTCAACGTTCCATCACTATTTTTCGTCGCTGGTTTCTTCTCAGCTGACGACTTTTTAGCTGGCACGAGCTCCCAATTGGCACGACCATCCGCAAGGCGTTCAAATAAAATCGTCGGTTTGATCAAAAGGACCGAAGCGACTTCGATCCGGCCCTGCAGCAACGGCAAAACCCGAACCTGAATATCAAGCGCCTCAAGCTTAACCATCTCGGGCAAAGATCCGCCCTTTATGTTGGTAAACCGGAGGTCTTTCACACGCAAACGCGGCGCCGGAAGGATTGTTAAATCAAGATCGCCAACAATCGTAAGGTTGCGCCCTGTTGCCTGTTTGACCTGTTGCTTGATCTCACCTTTATAGAGGTTCCAGTCGATAAAACTCGGCACAACGATTGCCGCGCCAACTATCAGGAAGACCAACACACCTATGCCGATTAAAATTTTGTGCATTACTAATTTTACTACCGAAGTCAGTTATTCTGACTTAATCAGTTACCAGGCGGGTCGCAAGCGCGAACAAGGCAGAATCTCTTTCGAAACGGGGTCGGAGCCGTCGTATCACGGAAATTTGGCGTCAATCATGAGCCAACCGTGAAAATCTTACCGGGGTTCATGATATTCAAAGGATCGAGAGTTCGTTTGAGGTCTCTCATGATAGAGAGGGCATCACCAAATTCCTGCACCAGACAATGCTGTTTGCCCATCCCGACGCCATGCTCGCCAGTACAGGTTCCATCCATCGCAATAGCACGCGTCACCATTCGGTCATTAATACGTTGAGCTTCCGTGAAATCCTGTGGCCGATCTGGGTCCAGTAAAAATATGACATGGAAATTTCCGTCCCCAACATGTCCCACCATCGTTGCCGTCAATGATGAGGTTTCAATGTCAGAACGCGTTTCTTCAATGCAATCCGCCAGCCTCGAGATCGGCACGCAGACATCGGTCGACCACGCTCTGGCACCCGGTTTAAGCGTTAGCGCGGCGTAAAGCGCATCATGACGTGCTTGCCATAGCTTATTTCGGTCCTCCGTCCTATCAGCCCACTGAAAGTCCCCGCCGCCAAAATCAGCGGCGATGTCCTGTACGGTTGCTGCCTGTTCCCGGACACTTGCCTGCGATCCATGAAACTCAAAGAACAGTGTCGGGACCGGTTCGCTATCAAGATCAGAATACTGGATACAGGCCCGCATCTGAGCGGAATCCAGCAATTCCACTCTTGCGACAGGAATACCCGATTGTATCGTCAGCATGCAGCACCGAACCGCAGCGTCAATAGAAGGAAAACCGCAAACAGCCGCTGATATCGCTTCGGGAACGCCATATAGACGCACCGTCACTTCGGTAATGACACCTAGTGTCCCTTCCGCGCCCACGAACATCCGTGTGAGATCATATCCTGCAGCAGATTTTCTCGCCCGACCTCCAGTTTGAATTAACCGCCCATCTGCCAGCACAGCTTTCACGTTCAACACATTCTCGCGCATCGTGCCGTAGCGGACAGCATTGGTTCCTGAGGCACGGGTCGATGCCATTCCGCCGAGCGTTGCATCGGCACCGGGATCGATTGGGAAAAACAAACCTGTATCCCGGAGATCTGTATTCAGCTGCTTGCGCGTAACGCCTGCCTCAACCGTAACGTCAAGATCATCGACGTTGATCTGAATGATCCGGTTCATCCTTGTCATGTCGATGCAAACGCCGCCATGAACGGCACTGATACCACCTTCGAGCGACGTGCCGGCCCCGAAAGGGATGATCGGGGTTTGTGCCTCGGCGCAAAGCCGCACGATTGTAGCCACCTCCTCGCTGCTTTCAGGGAACACAACGATATCCGGCGGTGCTGTCGCGTGATGGGACTCATCCTTACCGTGGTAGGCAAGTACCACTGCCGCCGTTGAGACACGCTCGCCTAGCAGATTAATCAACGCTTCAAGCAGGGAGTCGGACACGGCCTAATGGTCTGCGAGTTGATACTTGCATCGGGCACCATTGCCGACGATACGGCCCATCGTTGGGCTAGCGAAATGAGCTGGCAAAAGGAGCGTATCGATGTCGGCATGCTTCTGTACAAAACCAGTTCGGCTCACGCGTGACATTTCAGCGTCGATACAAAAACGGCTATTCCATTCTGGATAAGCGATCTGAATTGGGTGATGCAATATATCACCCGACAAGACGACATGCTGGCCATTGGCATTCAAATCGACACAAACATGGCCCGGTGAATGGCCATGCGTTGGGTCAAGCGTAAACCGATCATCAATCTCAAAATCAGAGTCGACGAGGGCAACCTGCCCCGCCGCCATGACGGGCAAGACAGAATCAACAAAGCATCCATCCTGTGATCCCTGCCCGCCGCTCTCTTTCCCGATATTCTCCCAATGCTGATATTCCTTTTTATGAAAAACGTATTTGGCATTCGGAAATGTGGGTACCCATTGGCCGTTTTCGAGCCGTGTGTTCCAGCCAACGTGATCAGCATGGAGATGCGTGCACAGCACGTAATTGACTTCCTCGGGATGGACGCCTGCCCCGATCAACTGATCCAACCATGTCGACTCCAAATGATGCCAGGCAGGAGATGAAGGGCGTTCTTTTTCAGCGCCGACACAAGCATCAACCAGAACCGTATGATGCGGTGTTCTAATCACATAACTTTGAATGGCCCGAAAATAGGTGTTGGCGGCGACATCCCAAAAATGGGGCATGAGCCAGTCCATCTCCCCTTCGAACCCTTCCATTGTTGCATCAGGAAAGAAAACATTCGGAGCGTAGCCAGGTCCCTCGACTTCGATCAGGCGATCTATCGTGACATCGCCAAATGTTGCTTGTCTCATTATTGTCCCCTGGCCGCTTGGCTAATCGAACATCGCGATACAGTCGATCTCAACATTGACCCCGGCCCGGTGCGGTCTGCCACCGATACAGGTCCGGGTTACCTTCTCTCCCTGCATATAGTCTGTGAAGGCGATATTGAACTTCTGAAAATCAGATTCGTCGCGCAAACAAACACGCATGTTCACCACGTTGGTAAAACTCGCCCCCGCCGCCTTGAGGACTCCTTCCAGATTTTTGAGAGTCTGAACGGTTTGCTCCTGAATATCGTCGGAAACAACTTCCCGCGTTTCTGGATCGAGGGCCGCTTGTCCAGACAGGAACATCATATTGCCCCACCGAATACCCTGCGCCAGTGGCGACGGCGTGGATTTGTCAGTGAAACCGGTGGTCGGTGTCGTGGTGGAGGTGACTATTTCTTTGGGCATTGGAAATTGACCTATTGATCTTCAAACGGATTGGGCATGACATGGCTGCAGCTGCCGCAAGTACGATGTTCCTCTGACTCGAAAAAATTAAGATAGGCGACGGAGACCGGATCGCTACGGTAATCACTGACGACGAACTGTTCTTCATGCAGAAGATGATCACATTCCGGGCAGAACCACTGGAACCGGTCGATCTCCCCGTCGCGGCGTTGGCGTTCGATGACCAGTAAGAATGCGTCCGGTGGAAAACGTGGCGAATGCGGAATGCCGGCTGCAGTATAAATGGTACAGCCTTCCTTCAAAACGGTGATTTCTTCTTTGCCTTCCGGCGTCCGAAAGTGAAGGTTCATCTCTCCTTTGATCATGTACATGACCTCGTCGACTGGATCGATATGGAACTCACTTCGATATTCCCGGCCACGCGCGACAAAGGCCAACGACTCGGGTTGCTGCCAGAGTACTTTTACCCGATTACCGGTTTCAGCAAGCTCGGCCGCAATGGCATTTAAATCCCCAATTGGCATCGGCAACATTGGATGTCTCCCTTTATGCACCGCGATTATACCCGCGTAGACTCCGAAGTGATATCAGCAACAAACATATGGCCGGGGGCATGCGTTATCGCGAGCGGCGGCTTCGCATTGACGATGGCCTCTTGCGGTGTAACGCCACAGGGCCAAAATACCGGCAGCTGATCTTCGGTCATCGTCACTGGATAACCAAATTCTGGCTTCGCTAAATTTTTAATACCGAGCACTGCCGGATCACCGACATGGATCGGCGCACCATGGGCCATCGGATAATGCTTCGTAATCTCGGCAGCGCAGGCCGCCTCATCATACGTAAAAGGCCGCATAGACACGACCATCGTTCCGTTAAAGCGACCTGCCGGTATACAGGGCACTGTCGTGCGGAACATTGGTACAAAACCCGTTTCTGCAATATGCGGCAGGAGTAAACCCGCCTTCATTAAGGCATCTTCAGCAACGAAAGAGCACCCCAATAAGAATGTGACAAGGTCATCGTTCCACAAATCATGGATATCTGTGGGATCTGCTGTCGGCTCGCCATCTCGAAAGACACGATAACGGGGCAGATCGCTTCGAACATCTGCTAAGGGTGCCACGATCCCGGGTTCGAAACGACCCGGCGCCAAGACTTCCAGGACTGGACAAGGCTGCGGGTTATTTTCACAAAACTGCTGAAACTCGTCCGCGTAATCAGAAGGTAGGATCACCATATTCGCCTGCACGTGGCCTGGTGCATGACCCGACGTAGCCCCGTCAAAAGATCCGTCCCGGCAGGCTGCCCGCAAATGAGCAGGAGAAAGAGATTTAAAATCAGACATTGGACCTAAGCCATACCGCAAACTGTGAATAACCGGAACCGCGAAATATTTAAGAGATAATTTTCACCCCGTTAACGCTTTTCACACGACTACCCGTAAAAATCGCCAAATAGTTAGAGTAACTGAGACAACATTTGACAATGTCTAGCGCAGCCCAACTTGCCTGTGAGCCGAGTACAGCGCCTGACAATCCAGGCCTGGCGGATCTGCGCACGCGCATAGCTGGAACCAACATCAATAAGAAGACGCTGCTCGCAACGGATTATCTCAACCACTTCAACGAGCTTGTCATGGCCCTCGATTTGATACCAGACATGCCAGATTGTCTCCAAGACGCTCGGGAATGGCTTCCCAAAAGCTATGAAGAACATTTTGCGGATAGTCAGTTCTCTGATGCCACCCTCGCCATCGAAGCCGATGCGATTGCGCCAAGCAAATACAAAGTGGCGGTTTAGACAACGGTAGAGCGCCTCAATCGCTACATTCCGAGATTTCTCGATCTCATCGAAGACGCTATCAAAAGCGGCGATTCAGGATTCCTAGCCTATGAAACGGCAACAGCCTCACAGACGCTGCAACGATTAATGGATGTCGTCAGCGCTCTTATCAACGGCGAACAACCGACGATGGACCAGGAATCCGTAGACGCGCTCCTGGATATCTAGCGGTCAAATTTTCGTCACCAAGCGGTTGTTTATTGTTGTCCTGCGCTAGCAATGATAACGTCTTAACCGTATGAAATGGGTTCGCAGGGTCACCAGTCTTTTACTGCTTTTAGTGCTCGGTCCTGTCGCAGCTGCAATCGGGGGTGACGGAAACGTGGCTGGTGATTGGCGAACGGCAACCCGGCAAAGTAGCGGCCTTGCGCCAAAACCCGACACAACACCGGATGCGGTTGTGCAGGTTTATGCGGCGCGGGCTTTCTCATGGCGTGGCGCCTTTGCTGTCCATACATGGATATCTGTCAAACCCAAGAACGCTAGTGAATACACTGTCTATGAGGTTATGGGCTGGTACGTCTTCGGTGGTGGCAGTGCTCTGCAAATTCACAATGACGAACCTGATCGATACTGGTTTGGTGCCCGGCCGGAACTCTTGTCTGACCTAAGGGGTGAAAAAGCCACAACTGCCATCAAGAATATCGAGGCCGCGGTTAAAGCCTACCCCTACGCTGGCACCTATACGACCTGGCCTGGTCCTAACAGCAATACGTTTACGGCCTTCGTAACGCGGCGCGTTCCCGAACTTAAAACTGACCTACCGCCGACAGCAATCGGCAAAGACTATTTGTCCGGCGGATCAATTCTCGGAAAAGCACCAAGCGGCGGTGGCGCGCAAATCTCTATCCTTGGCGCTCTCGGTATACTCGTATCAGCCGAAGAAGGAATAGAGTTCAATATTCTCGGTCTTTCCTTTGGTATCGACCCCGGCGACCTCGCTTTACGATTGCCTGGCATCGGCAAGATTGGATTACGGTAGGCAGCACACATATGGCAATTTGGGGAAAAGTACTTGGTGGTGCAGCGGGTCTCATGATGGGCGGCCCGCTTGGCGCTTTGCTCGGTGGGATTGCCGGACACGCCTATGATCGTATCAAGAGCGACCAGAAATATAGCGATGAGCCCGGCCTTGCAAAACAAACGACATTCGCAATCGGCGTCATCGTTCTTTCTGCAAAAATGGCAAAAGCCGATGGCACCGTCACGCGGGACGAAGTCGAAGCTTTCAAGCAGATATTTCACATTCCGCCGGATGAAATCAAAAATGTTGGGCGGGTATTTGATCAGGCCCGCAAGGACTCCCATGGCTTCGAGCCCTATGCAAAACAGATAGCCAAATTATTCCGTGATAATCCGGCTGTACTGGAAGAGCTTCTCGGCGGCCTGTTCCATATCGCCAGGGCCGACGGTGTGGCGCATCCCAATGAAATCGAATTTCTCAAAAAATGCTCGGACATTTTCGGCTTTGATGAGGCAACTTTCGATCGGATGCGGGTGGCCCATATGGGGGCCGCAATGGATGACCCCTACGCAATCCTGGGCATCACCAGAGACATGAGTGACGCAGACGTCAGAAAAGCGTGGCGCAATCTAGCCAGAGAACATCATCCAGACACACTGATCGCTCAAGGCATGCCCGAGGACTTTGTTGAAATCGCGACGGAAAAGATCGCGACCATCAATGCTGCCTATGACGAAATTTCAAAACAACGCGGCATGAAGTGAAGCCAGTCGATATAGTCCTGGTTCTGACCGTGGTGACAATCTGGGGCGGCAACTTTATCGCCATGCGCACCGGCGCGTTGGACATTCCACCTTATTTTCTTCTCGGCCTCCGCCTCGCCGTCGCGGCGCTCGCACTCGTTTGGTTCGCCAAATCACCCCGTGGCATGGTCCTGCCGCTGATGGGGATTGCCTTCACGATGTGTATACTGCATTTCGGGTTGGGCTTGGTCGGTCTTCAATATGTCGAAGCAGGAACCGGCGCTCTGGCGATGCAGGCATCCGTACCATTTGCCGCCCTTCTGGCATGGATATTCTTCCGCGAGACGTTTGGATGGCTGCGTATTCTCGGAGTCATTTTCACGTTCGTTGGGATTACCGTCATTACTGGCGTCCCCCAACTGGAAGGCCGCATCGAGATGTTTCTCATTATGGTGGTTTCGGCACTGTTCTTTTCCGTGGCGACCATCCAAATCCGGCATCTCGGAAAAGTGGATTTTATTTCGGTCAATGCATGGGTCTGTATTTTCAGCACCCCGATGGCTTTTCTCGTATCGTTTTTGTTTGAACAGGACCAATGGGCTGCAACGACGTCCGCCTCAACACCGGCATTGCTCGGCATTCTTTATATGGCCTTGATTGCTAGCGTCTTCGGGCAGGGTCTCTGGTACCGGTTGCTACCCCGATACCAAACCAATCAAGTCATGCCCTTTACGTTACTAGTTCCCGTTCTGGGCATTATCTTTGGAATTCTGTTTCTTGATGAAAAATTGAACTGGCAACTTATTCTCGGTGGACTAATTACCATCGCTGGCGTTGCCATCATTGTTTTACGTGGATCCAAATCAGTTACAGCCGAAACAGCCATCGCGAAGGACGAGAGCGACGAGAGATGAAAATTCTGCAACGTCCTTCCCCAAACTTTGGTGACCGCACCAATAGCAGCATAATCGACAAGCTGATCTTCCATTATACCGGTATGAAATCTGGTAAGGACTCTCTTGTTCGAATGGGTGACAGCACTTCAGAAGTTAGTGCCCATTATTTCATCGATGAAGATGGGACAATCACTCAGCTTGTCGACGAAGAAAAGCGAGCATGGCATGCCGGTGTTAGCTTTTGGGCAGGTGAAACCGATATCAATGGTCAGTCAATCGGTATCGAATTGCAAAACCCCGGCCACGAATGGGGATACCGGGAGTTTCCAGAGCAGCAGATTGATGCTCTCGTCGGACTCGCCATAGAGGTCTTGATCCGTCATGCCATTCCGGCAAAGAACGTCCTCGGACATTCCGACATTGCCCCGGAACGAAAACAAGATCCCGGTGAACTCTTTCCATGGCAACGGCTTGCCGCGATGAATGTGGGTTACTGGCCAAAGTATGAATTGGAACCAACCTCTCCAAACATCGCCGACTGCAAACTCCGCGAGAATCTATCCAGCTTTGGATATAACCCTGAATCCCCACTTTCCGACGTTGTAACAGCCTTTCAACGGCACTTCCGATCAACAAACGTCGACGCCACCGTTGACTCTGAAACCGCCCTGTTAATCGCTACCTGCGCGAAGATAGCTTGACCCGCCGCCGATGCGGCGGCACATATTGGCAGCCAGACGGTCGGATGGCTGCCTTTCGCATCGGGGAAACCCGCGAGGGGAGGAAAGTCCGGGCTCCACGGAAACACGGTGCCGGGTAACGCCCGGCGGGGGCGACCCCAGGGAAAGTGCCACAGAAAGCAAACCGCCTGCCTACTTTCGGGTAATGCAGGTAAGGGTGAAAGGGTGCGGTAAGAGCGCACCGCACCGCCGGTAACGGCGGTGGCAGGGTAAACCACACCGGGAGCAAGACCGAATAGGGGTGACATTTGGATCTCGGTCCAAGGGCATGTTTTCGTGCTGTCACCCGGGTGGGTCGCGCGAGGCGTCCGGTAACGGGCGCCCCAGATGAATAGCCATCTCCTGTGCAAACAGGGACAGAACCCGGCTTACAGACCGTCTGGCATCTTGATTTTAAGTATTATTCACGGATTGTTAACAAATGTGAATAACCTGAGTCATCATAACCAATTGATTCTATTTATTTTAATAGTTTTTCGAAAACTAGCTTTTAGCCGCTCTGAATTCACGAAATAGCCCAGAACTCAACCAGGTATCGCCACAATGGCGATCTACTCTTGCAACATGTCATCCCGATCATCCGGTTTAGAGCTCGACTTCTAACCTCATGAGCCCGGAAAATGCGCCCTTTTGCTAAGGAGTATGTCGGCACATGGCACCAGCTCCCATTGACAAACCATGAAATCCCATGATAACCCATTAATTCCCATATTTGAAATAATGGGAAAAGCTGAGTTTGAGCGCTTCTTCTGGGGTAGAGGCGCTGCGGGTTTTGGAACGGGGGTTTAAGGTGACGTCTTTCTTGTCCACGTTTGTGAACAAGGTCGACCGCAAGGGCCGGGTATCGGTTCCGGCGCCGTTTCGTGCTGCCCTCTCGGAAGCATCATATCAGGGCGTTATCGCTTACCCTTCCCTCGCTGATAGCGCCATCGATGCCTTTGGCCGCGCCATGCTGGAAGATTTGAATCAGCGGCGCTTGGACAAAACAATGGCCGATGGCGAATTCGAGCGGGCCCTACTCGGCACCGACAACATGATCGATACGATTATGGCCATGGCACATGAGCTGCCATTTGATGGTGAAGGACGGATTCTGTTGCCTGCCCTGCTAGCTGACGCTGCTAGCATTACTGATCGCGCCGCTTTTGTTGGCCGCGGAACACGCTTTCAAATCTGGGCACCCGAAGCCTTTGAGAAACATCAGTTAGAGTCCGTCACGGCTCTTCGCGCAAGATTGCGCGAAAATGGAAACAGCACATGACGGGCGGGACACACCGTCCTGTCCTCCTAAAAGCGGTTATCGCCGCTATAAACCCGCGCGCACAGGCAATTTATGTCGACGGCACCTTTGGTGGTGGTGGCTATAGTCGAGGGCTCCTAGAAGCAGCTGACTGCACCGTCTTGGGCATTGATCGGGATCCCGAGGCCTGCGCCCGCGGCGCAACCATGGCTCAGGAATTCGACGGGCGTCTGTCAACGATCCATGGGTGTTTCGGCGACATGGACCGCCTATTGGCTTCCCAAGAAATATTCAATGTCGAGGGCATCATGCTCGACATTGGCATCTCATCCTTCCAAATCGATGACCCTGATCGCGGGTTTTCATTCCGGTTTGACGGTCCGCTGGATATGCGGATGTCTCTCGATGGACCGACCGTGGCAGATGTCGTCAATGACACGGAACAGAACGAGCTCGCTGATATCATATACAAATATGGCGAAGAACGCCGGTCAAGACGCATTGCTCGCGCCATCGTCGAAGCGCGTTCCAACGCGCCAATCGAGCGCACGCTTGAACTCGCCGATATCGTCCGAGATTGCTACCCGCCGGCAAAACCCGGCTCAAAGTCGATCGACCCCGCAACCCGCACGTTTCAAGCGCTCCGAATTTTCGTTAACGACGAACTTGGCGAACTACAACGCGGCCTGAACGCAGCAGAATCACTTTTGAGCGCGGGCGGTCGGTTAGCCGTTGTCAGCTTCCACTCTCTGGAAGACAGAATTGTAAAAACATTCCTCCGTGACAGATCTGGCGTGGCACCGCGCGGATCGCGCCACGCTCCTCAATATACCTCAACAACCAAACCCGCGACTTTCACCGAGCTAAGTCGCCGTGCCATTCGTCCCGATGACACTGAAACAACCGAGAACCCTCGAGCGCGTTCGGCACGACTTCGCACTGCCGAACGAACAAAAGCCGCCGCCTGGAGCACTAATGCGGGAGGTTCCGCATGATCAAACGGGCAACATTGATTTGGATGTTCTTGGCGACCGCAGCAGGTATCGGGCTGTTTGTCCTCAAATATAAAGTTAAATCGATGGAGGGTCAGCTTGCTGCCATCCACGGCAAAACATTGGAAAACCTCGAAGCGGTCCACGTTCTAAAAGCGGAATGGAGTTATCTCAACCAACCCGCGCGCCTGGAAGACTTGGGCCGCCGCCTTCTGAACTTAGAGCCGGTAAAGGCGACCCAGACCATCGATATAGAGGACATCCCGTTCCGACCGGTTGGAGCCAGTAACGGTGCGGCAAGAAACTCCAGCTTAACAAATGTTCGTCCCCCGGCGGCCGATCAGGTCCCCCCCCTGTTCGCCAAAATCAGGCGTAAACAATGATCGGCCGCCACCCCTTTTTCCCAAAAAAACGGCGTCGCGAACCGCCAGTCCCCGCGCGCGTCGAAACTGGCCGCAGCAGGCTTCTGATCACTGGCGCCCTGTTTTCCGCCGCATTTTTGGTTGTAACCGGACGATTGATCGGCGTCACAATGTTTGTCGAGAAAAGCCAACCACAATACTCACGAACCGTGGGCAAGGCCGCGCTTAAGACAGGGCGGGCAAATATCGTCGACCGGAACGGTAATTTGCTAGCAACAAGCCTCAAGACCGCTTCACTTTTTGCCAATCCACGCGTCATGTTAGATGCCCGGGAAGCCGTCAACAAACTCGCCGCTGTCCTACCCGATCTAAACAGCAGGCTGACATACGAAAAACTCACCCAAGACCGCAGCTTTATCTGGCTACGACGTCATCTCACGCCTCGTCAAAAATACGAAGTAAACAAGCTGGGGATCCCAGGACTAGACTTCCGTGATGAAGAACGTCGGGTATATCCCTCGGCGGCTCTCGCCTCTCACATTCTCGGACACACCGACATCGACAATCGAGGCCTTGCCGGGGTCGAACGTCACTTCAACCAAAAGCTGCGGGAAAGCCGCACCCCTCTCAAGCTCTCAATTGATATTCGGGTACAACATGCCATGCGTAAAGAGCTCGCAGCAGCCGTTCGGGAGTTCCGTGGCATCGGCGCCGCCGGTATCGTTATGGATATCCGCAATGGTGAAGTTATCAGCATTGTCTCGCTGCCTGATTTCGACCCGAACCGACCTTCAAACATCCAACCTGACACACGGTTCAACCGCGCGACGCTCGGCGTCTATGAAATGGGATCCACCTTCAAAATCTTCACCACTGCCATGGCATTGGACACCGGCCGGATCTCGATGCGCGACGGCTATGACGCGACCCACCCTATTCGCATTGCCCGCTTCGTCATTCGCGACTACCACGCCAAACGCCGGTGGCTCTCGGTTCCCGAGATATTCATGTATTCATCGAATATCGGATCCGCGAAAATGGCGCTTGATGTCGGTATCGCTGGACAACGCGCCTTCCTCCAAAAAGTGGGCATTCTGCACCCCTCGCCGGTCGAAATATCTGAAGTCGGCGCCCCTTTAATCCCCCCACGCTGGCGAAAAATAAACGCCATAACAATCTCATATGGCCACGGACTATCTATCAGCCCCATGCAGCTGGTTGCGGGTGTCGGCTCTATGATTAATGGCGGCATCTATCATGCGCCCACATTTCTTAAAAAACCTTCGGGTTCAAAAAGCATTGGTCGCCGGGTCATTTCGGCAAAAACATCTGATCAGATCAAGCGTCTTTTTCGTCTCGTCGTCACAAAGGGCACCGGAAGCAAAGCCGCTGCCGATGGCTATCTCGTTGGCGGAAAAACAGGAACGTCCGAAAAAGTTGTCGGCCGGCACTACAAAAAAAAGGCGTTGATCTCGTCCTTTATCGGAGCTTTCCCCATGAATGCGCCGCGCTATGTCGTCTTCGCAATGATTGACGAGCCAAGCGGCACAAAAAAAACCTTCAGTTATGCGACAGGCGGCTGGGTAGCAGCACCGGTCGTCGGAAAGGTGATTGCCCGCATCGGCCCGTTGCTAGGGGTTCGAGCGATTGATGAAAAAGCGCCAGAAATAGTGCGCGAGATGGCGATTGATATCGTCACAAAAAAAGAAGGGAAGCGTCGCCTTGCGTCTTTCTGACCTCGCAGGAGCAGATATGAGAGCTCACCCTACCAACTTGAACCCAGACATAGTGGGGTTGACGGCAGATTCGCGCGCCGTAAAACCTGGCTACCTCTTCGCCGCCCTACCCGGCTCCCAATCTGATGGTCGGGATTTTATCGCTGATGCCCTCGCGCGTGGCGCCGCGGCAATCCTCGCTCCGGCCGGGACAGGCTTGCCGCCACAGGCCGACGAGATTCCGGTAATCGGTGTCGATAACCCGCGTCATAGTCTCGCCCTTTTTGCAGGTCGCTATTTCGGCACACAACCGCGAGTTGCCGCCGCAGTGACTGGTACCAACGGCAAGACATCTGTTGCCTGGTTTACCCATCAGATATGGAAACGTCTCGGTCATCGGGCTGCTGCTGTCGGCACGCTCGGTGTTACGACGGCAGGTACAGATAGCGGTGGTGGTGCCGGGCTAACGACAGCCGACCCAGTGACGTTGCATCGTGAACTAAAAGCTTTAACCGATGACGGCGTTGATCATGTCATACTCGAAGCCTCAAGCCATGGGCTGGAACAGTCCCGACTTGATGGCGTTCATCTTGCAGCGGGCGCGTTTACGAACCTTTCCCGTGACCATCTAGACCATCATGGCACTATGGATAATTACCGAGCCGCAAAACTGCGCCTCTTCGACAGCGTTCTCCCAGATGATGCGACGGCGGTCCTCAATGCAGATTCTGACGATTTTCCGATGTTCTCATCAATAGCCAGAGCAAGGGGCCTTCGCATAATCGGTTACGGCCGAGCTGCGGACGAAATCCGCATTGAGCGGATTGACGTAAAACCTACCGGACATATTTTGTCGATAAAAGTATTCGGTAAACATTATGAAGTCGAGCTCGCGTTGCCCGGTATATTTCAGGCACGGAACGCTCTTTGCGCCCTCGGTCTCGCCATCGCATGCGGCGATAAGGCAGAAGAGGTCATCGCATTACTGCCCGAATTAAGGAGCCCTCCTGGGCGTCTTGAACTCGTTGGCCGCGCACCCAATGGCGCGCCAATCTATGTCGATTATGCCCATACACCTGATGCGCTTGCCTCGTTGTTAGCCGCACTCCGGCCGCATACCGCCGGAAAACTGGGCGTCGTCTTCGGATGCGGTGGTGATCGAGACAAAGGCAAACGAACTCAAATGGGAGCGATTGCCCGAGATATTGTGGACAGAATCTATGTCACCGATGACAATCCGCGCAGCGAGAACGCCGCGACTATTCGCTCAGAAGTCCTGAAAGGCTGTCCGGATGCCACAGAAATTGGCGACAGGGCAGATGCCATACATCACGCCGTCACCGAACTCGCCCCCCAAGATGTTCTCGTCATTGCCGGCAAGGGTCATGAAACCGGACAGATTATTGGCGACCAGGTGATGCCATTTGAAGATGCCGCGATCGCCCGTGACGTTATCGATTCCATCGGAGATGGCAATCGATGACCGACACTCTTTGGACCAGAGATTCTGTACGGGCTGCGACGGGCGGCAGCGGTGACGTTGACTGGTCCGCGACTGGCGTTTCAATCGACAGTCGGACTGTAGAAAATGGTGATCTGTTCATCGCCCTCAAAGGTCCCCACGTGGATGGCCACAATCATGTCGTCCAAGCACTTACGGATGGCGCTGCCGCAGTCCTAATTGATCATCGGCCTGACGGGCTTGTAGACGACGCTCCGGTTATTCAAGTCGACGACACAATGACCGCCCTCGAAGACCTCGGCAAAGCAGGACGCGACAGAAGCACCGCAAAAATTATTGCCGTGACTGGTAGCGTCGGAAAAACCGGCACCAAAGACGCACTTCGCAATGCATTGACATTACAGGGAAAAACCAGTGCCAGCGCTCACAGCTACAATAATCATTGGGGCGTCCCCCTGTCTTTGGCTCGCATGCCTGCGGATACCGAATACGGTGTCTTTGAAGTCGGCATGAATCACGCCGGAGAGATTACACCGCTGTCTCAGATGATCCGCCCAGACGTCGCAATCATTACGACGGTTGAACCTGCCCATATCGAATATTTTGACTCCATCGAAGGCATCGCCGATGCCAAAGCCGAAATATTTTCCGGAATGAGTGGCGGAACCGCGATATTGAACCGCGACAATCCGCTTTATATCAGGATTGCCAAAGGGGCCCGACCACCAAACATTGCCCGAACCCTGTCATTCGGAGAAAATCCAGAAGCCGATGCGCGCCTCATCACTCGTGTTGCCGATAGTTCGGGTAACAACGTCGAAGCCGTTATTTGTAGCCGTCGGATCGGCTACCGCCTCGGATTACCAGGGCAACATCTAGTTCAGAATAGTCTCGCCGTTTTAGCAGCCATTTGTGCCGTTGATGCTGACGTTGCTGCTGCAGCCAAGACATTGAGCGAACTGACCCCAATTGCGGGACGGGGCGCCCAGCAGATCATAAAAATCGCCGACGGCAGCTTCACGATCATCGACGAAAGCTACAACGCTAACCCGGCATCGATGCGGGCAGCGATGGAAACCCTTGCCGCAATGCGGCCGGAACCCTGCGCCAAACGCATCGCGATTCTCGGTGACATGCGCGAGTTGGGTAAGAGCTCTCGCGACTATCACATCGCACTTGCCGACACGCTTGTTCAGAACGGGGTCGATAAAGTTTTCGCCTGCGGTGAACAAATGGCGGCCATGTTCGATGCCCTGCCCACCGAGATGAGAGGTGGCTTTAAAAATTCAGCAGAAGAACTCGGACAAGCCGTCACCGCCCGAGTGAGAGCAGGCGACGTGGTCACCGTTAAGGGGTCTCTCGCCAGTGGCATGAAGACCGTCGTCGACCAGCTAAGCGCTTTACAAACCAAAGCGGGCCCAGAACCGGGACCGGCATTAAACGGGGCCGCATAGCTATGCTATATAATTTTCTCTTTCCGCTTGCCGACGATTTTGGCCTTTTCAATCTGTTCCGGTATCTGACGTTTAGGACCGGTGGTGCCGTCCTGACGGCCCTAATCATTAGCTTTCTTCTTGGCGGTCCTCTCATTCACTGGCTCAAAAGCCGGCAGGGAGAAGGCCAGCCAATTCGCAAAGATGGTCCAGAAAGTCATCCGCTGACAAAGAAGGGAACGCCAACGATGGGTGGTCTCTTAATCCTCATCGCTGTTACCACCGCCACCCTACTCTGGGCGGACCTCAGCAACCGTTATGTCTGGGCAGTTCTAATCGTCACACTGGGGTTTGGTACGATTGGCTTTTTCGACGACTACCTAAAACTCTCCAAACGATCCTCCGATGGTCTTCCCGGTAAGGTCAAACTGGTTGCAGAAATTGCTATCGCCGGCGCCGTTGCCTGGTGGATATCAGAAATTACTCTCGATCCGCTTGCCACAGGCCTCGCCGTGCCGTTCTTTAAAAACCTTCTGATCGATCTTGGCTGGTTCTTTATTCCCTTCGCGGCCCTCGTCATGGTCGGCGCTTCAAATGCCGTCAACCTGACCGACGGCCTAGACGGCCTAGCCATCGTGCCCGCAATGATCGTCGCGGGATGTTTAGCGCTAATAACCTATATCGTCGGCAATCAGGTATTCTCAAGCTACCTGCAGGTATACAACGTCCCAGGGGCAGGTGAGCTGACGGTATTTTGTGGCGCCCTCGTTGGCGCCAGTCTCGGCTTTCTCTGGTTCAACGCTCCTCCAGCAATGGTCTTTATGGGCGATACCGGCTCACTTTCCGTCGGCGGCGCCATCGGTGCCGTAAGCGTCATCAGCAAACATGAACTGGTTCTGGCGATTATTGGCGGGTTGTTTGTCCTGGAAACCGTCTCAGTCATTGTTCAGGTCGCCTCCTTCAAATTGACTGGCCGCCGTGTGTTTCGTATGGCGCCCCTCCATCACCATTTCGAAAAAAAGGGCTGGAAAGAACCAACCATTGTCATCCGGTTTTGGATCATTGCGATGATCCTCGCCTTAATCGGCCTTTCCACGCTGAAATTACGATGAGGCGCGCGTGATCGAGATACAATCCCGCCGCGATCAAACAATCGCTCTCTTCGGCCTTGGCGCTTCTGGTCTCGCGACCACTCGCGCCCTGGTAGCAAGCGGAGCGAAGGTTTTTGCGTGGGATGACTGCCAAGGTCAACGGACGGCAGCACAAAACGACAGCATCCAGGTTTCTGACCTCTATGCGCGAGATTTCAATGACCTTGCCGCGCTAGTTCTTGCCCCCGGGATTTCTCTAACACACAAGCCGCACGCCATCGTACAAAAGGCACAAGCCGCGGATTGTCCGATAATCGGTGACATCGAGCTGTTGATAGAAGCCTGTCCAACGACACAATTTATCGGCATCACCGGCACAAACGGCAAATCAACAACGACCGCCTTAATCGGTCATATGCTGAACACAGCTGGCATTGAATCGCAAATCGGCGGAAATCTTGGCCCTCCCGCACTCGGATTCGAGACGCCCGCGAAGGATGAAATCATCGTCCTCGAACTTTCATCTTATCAACTCGACTTAACACAAAAAGCCACATTTGATATCGCAGTATTCCTGAATATCAGTCCAGATCATCTCGATCGCCATGGAAACATGGACGGGTATATCAATGCCAAACGGCAGATTTTCCGGAACCGGGTAAATACAGCGGAACCACAGATTGCGATCATCGGTGTCGACGATAAAAACGGACGATCTCTCTACAAGGAACTTTCTCAAAGGGCCGGATGGAAGGCAATTGCCATCACAATGTCAGGTACATTGGACGATGGTTTCTATGCAAGCAACGGGATGCTCTACGAAGCAAATGCTGGTAATACCAAAGCGATCTGTGACCTCTCGCACGCAAACAGCTTGCCGGGCAGCCATAACTGGCAGAATGCCGCAGCGGCAGCCGCCGTCGGGCATGCACTAAAGATTGGTAGCGAAAATATCGCCAGCGCGATTACGAGTTATCCCGGCCTGCCCCATCGCATGGAAAATCTGGGCAGCACCCACGGCGTAACCTTTATTAATGACAGCAAGGCGACAAACGGCGAAGCCGCCGCACGAGCGCTTGCTTGCTATGACGATATTTTCTGGATTGCAGGTGGTCGGGCGAAAGACGATGGGTTGGCGGTTATCAAGCCATTCCTGCCTAACATTCGGCATGCCTTTCTGATTGGCGAGGCCGGACCGAAGTTCGAGACCGAGCTTGATGATGCTGTCCCAGTCACGCAGTGCGGTGATCTGGAGACCGCAACCAAAGAGGCCTATCGCGCCGCCAGTGAATCTGGCCCTGTTAAGGCAACAGTCCTACTATCGCCGGCCTGCGCCTCCTTTGATCAGTGGAAGAATTTCGAACTGCGTGGCGAAGCCTTTAAAAGCTTTGTCTCCGATCTCTCGGAGGGCGAAGAATGACCGCTTTTACCCGCACAGATACATCCTTGCTTGGCCGTTGGTGGTGGACCATTGATCATTGGACGCTCGCTGCTATCGCGCTGCTTATTGGGTTCGGCATCATGATGACCATGGCGGCCAGCCCGCCAGTCGCAGATCGCTTGGGATACGACCCCTTCCATTTTGTCAGAAAGCAACTCTTCCACCTGCCGATTGCTATAGCCGCGCTAATTGGCGTCTCTCTTATGTCACCGCGTGGCATCAAACGGTTCGCAACAGGACTATTTGTTCTCAGCCTCATTCTCCTAGTGGCGACATTCTTCTTTGGCACTGAGATCAAGGGCGCGCGCCGCTGGATCAGTATCGCAGGACTGTCCCTGCAACCATCGGAATTCGTTAAACCCACTTTTGCAGTCGTTACTGCCTGGCTTTTTGCGATGCGTGGCGACAATGGCAAAGAAGTCGGCCGAACAGCCGCCATCGTTCTCTACGGACTCGTCGTAAGTTTGCTCTTACTTCAACCTGATTTCGGTATGACCGTTGTCGTCTCAGCCGTTTGGTTTACACAATTTTTCCTTGCGGGCCTCCCCATACTCTGGGTCGCAGGGTTTATAGCTATTGGTATTGGGGGCGCCGTCGGCGCTTACTTCCTGCTACCGCATGTTGCCAGCCGAGTTGATCGGTTTATCGACCCATCTTCCGGTGACAGCTATCAGGTCATGCGGTCAATGGAAGCCTTTATGAATGGAGGCGTCCTCGGGCGCGGCCCCGGCGAAGGTTCAGTTAAAACTGTTCTGCCAGACGCCCATACCGACTTTATCTTCGCGGTCGCCGCTGAAGAATTTGGCCTGATTGCCTGTCTTATCCTCGTCGGGCTCTTCGCCTTCATCGTCCTGCGCGGATTTTCCCGCGTCATAAAGGAAACCAATTTCTTCATTCTATTGGCCGTAACGGGGCTACTCGTTCAATTCGGTCTGCAGTCTCTCGTGAACATGGCATCGACCCTTCATTTAATGCCGACGAAGGGTATGACCTTGCCCTTTATCAGCTATGGCGGTTCGTCCCTTGTTTCCATCGCCCTTTGTGTCGGCATGGCCCTGTCGCTTACGCGCCGCCGCGTGGGACAGGAGGCAGGCCTATGAATGCGCCAGGTCTCAAACAGCCAATTGTTCTCGCTGCTGGCGGCACAGGTGGGCACGTATATCCCGCACTCGCACTGGCGGATGCCCTAAAATCACGAAACTGGCCGATCGCTTTTGTAACAGATGAACGTGGCACTGTGTTTGGCGAACCGGCACCTGGCACCGAAGTTCACCATATCAAGGCGGCGAGCCTTGTCGGCGGCGCCTGCAGCAAACTTAAGGGGCTCACGCAGTTAGGCGTTGGATTGTTGCAGGCGCGCGCCCTCCTTAAACGATTAAGTCCCGCAGCCGCTGTCGGCTTTGGTGGCTATCCCTCTGTCCCGACGATGTGCGCGGCCACTCAGATAGGCACGCCGACATTAATCCACGAGCAAAATGCTGTCCTCGGAAGGGCAAACCGCCTACTCGCCCCACGGGTTGAATCCATTGCTACGTCATTTGAGCAGGTAGCGGGCATACAACCCCAGGCACTCGGGAAAGTCGCGCTAACTGGAAATCCAGTGCGAGCGGCCATTTCACAGATTGGCGAAATGCCATATCCATCACTGACGGCAGATGACCCAATCCATATCTTAATCTTTGGTGGCAGTCAGGGAGCGCAGGTGTTAAGCGAGGTTGTTCCAACCGCGCTATCGACACTTTCTCAGGCCGAACGATCTCACCTGCATGTTACGCAGCAATGCCGCCCAGAAGACCTTGAACGCGTAAAATCCGCATATGATGCGGCTGATATCTCGGCGTCGCTGGCGACCTATTTTGATGACATGCCAGAGCGCTTGTCCGCGGCACATCTGGTTATTGCACGCGCTGGCGCCTCGACAATTTCTGAGCTTATAGCAGCGGGTCGACCGGCAATACTCATTCCCTACCCGCACGCCACCGATGACCATCAAACGGCAAATGCCAAAAGCGTCGCTGCGGTCGGTGCAAGCTGGTGCATCCCGGAACCCAAATTTACGGTCGAGTGTGTCGTCGGTGAGTTTCGTCGCTTCTTGGAACAACCGAACGTTCTGACGGAAGCCGCCACCAACACTAAGTCATTACGCAGAGCCGACGCAGCCGAGCAGCTCGCCGACGCGGTAGAAGCAACCATCGGCCTTTCCAAACAGGGAGAGGACGCATGAGAACACTACCCCTCTCAATCGGGAAAATTCATTTCTGTGGTATCGGTGGCATTGGTATGAGCGGAATCGCTGAGGTTCTCCACAATCTCGACTATGCAGTTCAGGGCAGCGACATTGCCCAAAATGCCAACGTATCCCGCCTGACCGAGATGGGCATACCGGTTTCAATTGGCCAAAGTGGCGACAACCTTGGTGAAGCAACTGTGATCGTCGTGTCTTCCGCCATCCAACCCGACAACCCTGAACTGGTGGCCGCACGGCGACGTCATATGCCGGTCGTTCGGCGCGCTGAAATGCTTGCCGAACTCATGCGTCTGAAATGGGCCATCGCAGTTGGCGGCACTCACGGAAAAACAACGACCACCTCATTAATCGCCGCCATGCTTGATACGGCAGGTACCGACCCGACTGTTATTAATGGCGGTATCATTAATGCCTACGGCACAAACGCACGCCTCGGCGAAGGCGAATGGGTCGTTGTTGAAGCAGACGAATCCGACGGCACCTTTATAAAACTACCCGCCACTATCGCGGTCGTAACCAATATCGACCCAGAGCATCTCGATTTCTACGGATCGTTTGACGCAGTCCGAAAGGCATTTTTTGCCTTTGTCTCCAATATTCCGTTCTACGGCCTCGCGGTTCTGTGTATCGATCATCCCGAAGTTCAAGCGCTGATTCCACAGGTATCAGACCGCAAGATCATCACCTATGGCTTTAACGCACAGGCTGACATCCGCGCCGAAAATATGACGACGAACGAAAGTCATACGGAATTCGACATTGTCTTCTCTGGTCGATCTTCAATGGCGGGAACCCGTCTCGACAAAGTGTCGTTGCCCATGATCGGGAAACATAACGTTCAGAATGCGCTCGCTGCCGTTGCCATTGCACAGGAAATGGACACTCCAGCGAAAACTATACGCAAAGGGCTCGCAGCATTTTCTGGTGTCAAACGTCGTTTCACGGTTACGGGTAAAAGCAACGGCGTTACCGTTGTCGACGATTACGGCCACCACCCTGTCGAAATCAGCGCCGTTCTCTCAGCAGCCCGCGCAAGTGCCCGTGGACGCGTCATCGCCGTCGTTCAACCGCATCGCTATTCGAGGCTGAAATATCTATTTGAAGACTTCTGCACATGCTTCAATGATGCCGACACGGTCGTCGTCGCGGACGTCTATGCGGCAGGCGAAGAGCCTATAAAAGGTATTGATCGCGACGGATTGATAGACGGATTACGGGCGCATGGGCATCGCGACGTCGTGGCACTCGAAGGTCCCGACGCATTGCCCATGCTCGTAGGCGGCATCGCGACGGATGGCGACATGGTCATTTGTCTCGGAGCTGGGAACATTACGACCTGGGCCAATGATCTGCCGAACGCCCTAGAGGCGCTTTCCGGGAATTCAGATACGCAGCGGGAGGCCGGAGCATGATGACCGCCCAGAAACTCGACGATCTCATCGACCAGCTCCCCAAGGTACGTGGTACCCTGACAGTAGATGCACCGATCGCTCGACTCACCTGGTTTCGTGTTGGCGGCAATGCCGAGGTGCTGTTTGAACCGGCTGATCAGGACGACCTCCAGGCTTTTCTGCAGGCCTTGCCACTGGAAATCGACGTGACCGTTCTCGGCGGCGCTTCCAATCTCATTGTTCGCGGTGGAGGGATTGCCGGTGTAACAATCAGGCTCGGTCGGCCTTTCGCCCAAATTTCTGTTAACGAGATGACGATCGAAGCCGGCGCTGCGGCAATGGATATTACCGTCTCCCGCAAGGCACGTGATTGCGGGATTGGTAGCCTCGAATTTCTGAACGGCATACCTGGATCAATAGGCGGCGCGGTACGCATGAATGCCGGCGCTTACGGATCGGAAGTCAAGGGCATCCTGCTTGAAGCGACAGCAATTGACCGACAGGGTAATCTATATACGTCTATGGCTCCTGGCCTTGGCTTCACTTATCGTCACAGCGATGCTCCGAACGATTGGATTTT
The DNA here is from genome assembly GCA_905182615.1 of Alphaproteobacteria bacterium UBA2964. Classification (GTDB taxonomy): domain Bacteria; phylum Pseudomonadota; class Alphaproteobacteria; order MPNO01; family UBA2964; genus UBA2964. The sequence continues at coordinate 29,004 of CAJJCG010000003.1, forward strand.
CACATCCGCAACTCTACAAGGTTCTGAGGACAGTTCTGAAGCCATTGCCGCACGGATGGAAGAAATCGCAACAGCCAGGGAAGGTTCTCAGCCGATCAGAGAACGCACCGGCGGTAGCACCTTCAAGAACCCCGAAGGTCAAAAAGCCTGGCAACTTATAGACAAATCAGGTTGTCGGGGCATGCAGTTCGGCGGCGCTCAGGTTTCCAACACCCACTGCAATTTCTTGATTAATACAGGGGCAGCCACCGCCGCTGACCTGGAAGGTTTAGGCGAGGAGGTCCGCCGCCGGGTTGAGAATGAAACTGGCGTCCTACTCGAATGGGAAATCAAGCGTATCGGTGCATTACCCGTGGTCGGAGTACCATCATGAATAAACGCGTGGCTGTCCTCCTCGGCGGGATTTCATCTGAGCGCGAGGTATCGCTTGTGTCAGGTGCCGCAGTAGCAAAAGCCTTGAGTGACAAAGGTTATGACGTTGTTGAAATCGATGTCGGACCGGACCTGGTAGCCGTCATCAACGCTCTCAGTCCGGCTCCCGATGCCGTGTTCAACGCATTGCATGGTCGCTACGGCGAAGATGGCTGTATGCAGGGCACCCTCGATCTTTTGAACATTCCGTACACCCATTCCGGTGTCCTCGCCTCAGCGTTGGCAATGGACAAACCCATGGCCAAACGACTGTTCGAAAAAGCGGGTATCCCCTGCGCCAAACACGTTATCGCCAGTCGCGAAGATGTTTTAGCCGGGAATGTCATGGAGCCGCCCTACGTGGTGAAGCCACTCAATGAAGGATCAAGCGTCGGTGTGCAGATCGTGAGTGATGATGCCAGAAATGCGGCGATGGCAGATTTTCAATGGTCGTTTGGCGACAAAGTTATGGTGGAGAAATACATCCCCGGACGGGAAATCACTGTTGCCGTGATGGGCGACAAGGCGCTCGGTGTCACCGAACTTAGAACCGACGACGGGTTTTACGACTACGAAGCAAAATACACCGAAGGTCGTACGACACATATCGTCCCGGCCCCGCTTCCCCAAAGCGTATACGAAACTGCACTTGCCTATGCGCTCACTGCGCACCAAACCCTTGGATGTCGAGGCATAACGCGGGCTGATCTACGCTACGACGACACAAAAAATGACCCCGGGGCGTTAGCAATACTCGAAATCAACACTCAACCAGGGATGACACCCCTATCACTGGTTCCGGAACAAGCAGCTCATGCCGGCATCGAATTTGGCGATTTGGTTTCCTGGATGGTGGAGAACGCCGCATGCGGAAGCTAGTGGAAATATTACATAAGGCGCGTTACCCGGACACCAACTCCGGCAAGAAAAAGGGCTCCCGAGCAGCTCGAAAAAAACCGGCGCCCAAATGGGTGAGGCCCGCAGTCAAGAGTGGCCTCATTGTTGCCATTTCTGCGATCGCTGTCGCTGGCCCGACCTGGCTCTGGCAAAGTGGAACTGTAACCCGGGGGTTAGAGTCACTGTGGCAGAAAACAATCACGCAAACCGCTGGCCTTGGTTTCAAAATAGAAAACGTCGTATTACGAGGCCGACGCCATGCCTCACGCCGCGACGTCATTCGCGCCGTACGTTTGAACCGAAGCGACCCCATTCTGGGCTTTAATATCAACGACCTCCGCAGACGCCTCGTTAAACTACAATGGGTTCGCGAAGCTATCGTTACGCGGCACTGGCCCGACACCGTTGATATTCACATCGTAGAACGACAACCCATGGTGCTGTGGCAGCGCAAAGGGCGCCTATATCTCGTGGACACAGATGGCGTTTCTATCACCTCAAAAGGGCTTGGCCGCTTCCGCGATTTGTTGATCGTTGTCGGCAAAGGGGCCCCTAAAGCCGCACCAACCTTGCTCGCTATGATTGCCAGCGAACCTGCCCTCGCACATCAGGTCACCGCTGCGACGCTAATTGGAAAGCGGCGTTGGAATTTAAAACTTAAAGGCAGCATCAAGGTGAGACTGCCCGAACGTGACCCTCATAAGGCATGGCAACGATTGGCTCGACTGAATGCCAAACACAAACTTTTGGCCCGCGATGTCCGCATGATCGACATGCGGCTTCCGACCCGGCTCCTAATGCGGCCAGGGGTTCTCAATTCGCAAACCACGCGTGTCAAAGGACAAAGGACATGAAGATGGTAGAAAATTTGATAGCCGGAGAGGGAGGGTCGTCCTGTGAATAAGACAAGAACCGGTTTGATTGCAGCTCTTGATATCGGCAGCTCAAAAATCTGCTGTCTTCTCGCTCAGCCTCTTAATGAAGGCGGCGTTCGGGTTATCGGCACAGGGCATCACGTATCAAAAGGTGTTCGTGGCGGCGCCGTTATCGATATGGACGCTGCGCAAAATGCCACTTTAACAACGGTTAGCGCTGCAGAAGAACTGGCTGGCGAACAAATCAGAGAAGTTATTGTAAACGTCTCCGGCGGCAACCTTTCCTCCGAAACATACAATGTCGAATTGGCAATATCGGGCCGCGAAATTAACGAGACCGACATGCGCAAAGCCCTAGCACAGAGTAACAGCATCCAGCACGATGCGGATCGTGAGATCTTGCACTGCCTCCCGGTCGGCTATTCGCTCGATTCTACACGCGGCATTCGCGACCCACGCGGTATGTTTGCTGAAACACTGGGCGTTAATATCAATGTTATCTCAGCGCGTACGGCGACGCTGAGGAATCTCGCAAACTGTCTGGGCCGTTGTCACCTCGATATTGAGATAGCCGTTGCCGCCCCCTATGCATCCGGCCTCGCATGTCTTGTCGAGGATGAAGTTGATCTCGGTGTAACCATCGTGGATATGGGTGGTGGCACAACCACGATCGCCGTATTTTATGATGGCGAGGTAATTCATGCAGATTCCATTCCGGTTGGCGGTCAACACGTAACCAGTGACATAGCTCGTGGCCTTTCAACATCGCTGGCCCATGCCGAGCGAATGAAAACTCTATATGGCAGTGCGATCCCCTCACCGTCAGATGAGCGCGAGCTCATCGACGTGCCGCTGATCGGTGAAGAAAATACAAATCAACCCAACCATGTTCCCAGATCTCTGCTGAATGGCATTATCCGCCCCCGCATGGAAGAAACTTTTGAACTGGTACGCAGCCGTCTTGAGGTCGCGGGCATGGATCGAATTTCCGGACGCCGACTCGTCCTAACAGGTGGCGCCAGTCAATTACAGGGCGCTCGCGAGCTCGCGACACTCGTTCTTGAGAAACAGGTTCGTATGGGCCGCCCCATGCGGATCAGCGGTCTTGCAGAAGCAACTAGCGGCCCAGCCTTTTCAACCTGCGCTGGTCTGGTGCGCTTCGCCGCCGAACGCCATGCCGACGTTCGCGATCAGATCGACGCCACCCCAGCCGGGGTTGGCGGACGATTTTCCCGTATCAGTCACTGGCTAAGAGAGAACTTCTGATGATTCCACCTAGCTCTATCAATTCACCACCAATCCCCGTTCGTCGCAGCGTAACCGCAGCAAATCCCTGTAACAGCCAAACGTATGTATGGAGGCTCGTATGACCATCAATTTCTCAACTCCCGAAACAGACGACCATTTAAAACCCCGCATCACCGTTGTTGGATGTGGGGGGGCGGGCGGCAATGCCGTCAACAACATGATTAGCCAACAGCTCGAAGGGGTCGAATTCGTCGTCGCAAATACCGATGCCCAGGCTCTTGCGCTATCCCTCGCAGATCGGCGCGTTCAGCTCGGCAGGGCAATCACACACGGTCTAGGGGCGGGTTCCCGGCCCGATATGGGTCGCGCCGCGGCAGAAGAAGCCATGGAAGACATTGGCCAGATCCTGAACGGATCTCACATGGTGTTTATTGCCGCCGGTATGGGTGGCGGCACAGGAACCGGAGCCGCACCGGTCATTGCCCGGCTTGCCCGCGAGCAAGGCATGCTGACCGTCGGCGTTGTTACCAAGCCATTCCAGTTCGAAGGATCGAACAGAATGCGAATCGCCGATGCCGGCATCGAAGAAATGCAGCAATTTGTCGATACCCTGATCGTGATTCCCAACCAAAACCTGTTCCGGATTGCCAATGAGAAGACAACCTTCGCCGACGCCTTTGCGATGGCCGACGACGTTCTTCACTCTGGTGTCCGAGGGGTAACCGACCTGATGGTCGTTCCTGGCCTCATTAATTTGGATTTTGCCGACATTCGCAGCGTCATGTCCGAAATGGGCAAAGCTATGATGGGCACTGGCGAAGCCGATGGCGAGGAACGTGCTCGCCTTGCAGCTGAGGCCGCAATCTCCAATCCATTGCTGGATGATGTATCGATGAAAGGAGCCCGCGGCGTCTTAATCAATATTACCGGTGGTCCCGACATGACGCTATTTGAGGTCGATGAGGCCGCAAACCGGATCGGTGAAGAAGTTGACGCTGATGCCAATATAATCTTTGGCTCCGCGCTCGACTCCTCTTTGGAAGGCAAAATTCGCGTATCGGTCGTCGCAACCGGTATCGATATCGACGTAGCCGCCCGGCCGCGCCCCGTTCTCAAAGTCTATAACGATCCCATCGCACCGAAATCCATTCCAACGAGTACTGCGATGCCGGTGTCAATGACGCCGACAGCGATGGAAATACCGACTGTCGCTCCGGCAGCTAACCTTATGGCCGGTGGGGCAGCTACGGCGCTCAAAATGCCAGAGCCTATACCCGAACTGGAAGAGATCCCTCTGCAGGAAGGTTCCCTCGACATACAGGAGCAACCTGCCCAGACCGACATCATGGCTTTGGTCGAAAAGGAGGAAGTTGCTGAGGTAACTTTTCAAGCGGATGTAGAACCAGTACAAGCAGCTGAAATGTCTGTTAGCGAACAGGAAGCAAGCAAAGCGAGCCCAGTTCAAACAGAGGAACCCTTCATTCCACCGGCTCCCGCTGAACCCACCAAAGCAACCCCGGCAAAAACTGTGGCAACGGCTGACCCCTTCCGAGAAGCCGCAATGCTCAATGCGGCACCCGTTCCAGAGAAAAAGCGGAGTCCAAACATCTTTCAGAGAATGACAGGCTCAAGCTGGCCTAAAAAAGATGCGCCAATGGAGTCCAATAAGGCCGGAACAGCTGTCAACAGGCCCGTTATACCACCAAAACCACCGACAGCAGCTATCGCTGCAGAACCTCCCAAGACGGCCGCACCTGAAGCGCCCAAAGTCGAGGTGGCGGAGGAAGTTCCAGACACGGCATTTATGTCGCCACCTGTAGCTGTTACGCAGCCCGAGCCAATTGTTGAAAAACCAGCCGCTGAAAAGCCAGTGATTGAAACTCAGCCCAGGTTGAGAGGTGTTGAAGCACAGGAAAGACTGCCAAATTCACAAAGTGAAGAGGATTTGCTGGAGATTCCGGCGTTCCTCAGACGGCAAGCTAACTAGAACCGGATATCACCGTAACATTCTGTAACAATTGTTGATTTGAGGGCTCCGAAGGAAGTTGGTAAACAACCTTCGGAGCCTTTTTCACGCTCTGATATAGGCGAAGATGCGCCACGTAACTAACGATGAATGTTAGGGTTAACAATCATCGTTAATTACGGCGCAGCATGAGGAAATAGTTAGTGCCTGACGTAGTAAAATCGTGCGAAGCCGTAACTGCCACTCCCCTTCTCTCTAAGGTGGTGCTCCAAAAGACGTTGAAATCGTCTATTGGCTGTACCGGCATTGGCCTCCATTCGGGCAAAAAGGTGAGCATGTCACTTAATCCGGCAGCCGCCGACACCGGTATTGTCTTTCATCGTACAGATTTAGAAGGCGACGACCGCATCATTCCAGCGCGCTGGGACTGTGTTGTCGACACCCGCATGGCGACCACGATCGGCAATCAAGCCGGTGCTTGTATTTCAACCATTGAACATCTTATGGCGGCGCTCGCAGGCTGTGGCATCGACAACACCATCATCGAGATCGATGGTGCAGAAGTTCCCGTTATGGACGGCAGTGCAGCACCCTTTATCTTTTTGTTTGAATGCGCTGGCATGATCGAACAGAACGCACCCCGCAAAGCGATCAAAATCGAGCGACCTGTTAAGGTTGGCTACTCCGATAAATTTATTTCGGCAACACCAGACGATTCGTTTTCTGTGGATTTTGAAATTGATTTTGAAGATACCGCTGTTGCCCGGCAGAAATTAAGCATGCGGCTGGTTAATGGTACTTTTAAAACCGAAATAGCCAGAGCGCGCACTTTTGGCTTTGTTCACGAAGTCGATGCTCTTCGCAAAGCCGGCCTGGCACTCGGTGGTTCCCTCGATAACGCGGTTGTTATTAGTGGCGACACAATTCTCAACGGTGACGGTCTTCGATATGACGACGAGTTCGTTCGTCATAAAATTTTGGATTGTGTTGGCGACCTATATCTTGCTGGAGCGCCTATTATTGGACAGATTGTTGCGCTGCGGTCAGGGCATGCACTCAACAATCAATTCCTGAATTCTCTGTTCGCTGATGATACCGCATGGTCCTATGTCGAGATGTCTGGAGCCTCGGTTCCTGGAGTTTCCCATAATTGGGATCAGGAATCAGCTTTAGCCATCGCCTAACAGCGCATATCGGCGATACGCTTTTCATTTACAAACGTTTCTTTCCCGTATGGCGATGACAGCTTACACCGTGATATAAACCGGTTAAGGTCATGGCCAGTTGATCTATAATCTTGTGATCACCGCCTCAATACGGGATAGGTTACAAGCTATGGAAAACCGCGCAACAGGGATGCAAATGCGCCAGTTCAAATATGTAAGCGTTTTACTTTTATTGATTTCTGTCACGGCTTGTAGCTCCGACGAAAAAGCACCCTATGTCGAACGTCCGGTAAACGCTCTTTATAACCGTGCGGTTAATGCATTGGAGGCTGGCGCGTACTTGGATGCTGCGCGATTTTTTGACGAAGTCGAGCAACAGCACCCTTATTCGGTTTGGGCTACCAAAGCACAGCTCATGGCCGCCTATTCAAATTATGAGGCCAATAAATATGATGACGCGATCATTGGGATAGATCGCTTTATTCAGCTGCATCCTGGCAATCGCGACACACCCTATGCCTATTACCTGAAGGCCCAGACCTATTACGAGCAAATCACCGATGTCAGCCGAGACCAGCTCGGAACAGAGAGCGCCCTTAAAGCCCTGCGTGAAGTTATCAAGCGTTATCCGCAATCAAAATATGCACGAGATGCGCGACTCAAAATCGATTTGACGCGAGATCATTTGGCCGGAAAGGAAATGTCGATAGGACGTTTTTATCTCCGAAAGAATGAATATATTGCCGCCATCAATCGGTTTAAACGGGTCGTCGATAACTATCAAACGACAACCCATGTACCAGAAGCACTACATCGCGTCGCCGAGGCTTACACAGCAATCGGCATGACGGAAGAAGCAAAGAAGGCCGCATCGGTTCTTGGACACAACTATCCGGGCAGCGAATGGTACATCGATAGCTATGCCCTGATGACTGGCAAAGATGTCCGCGCGAAAAAAGAGAAAAAGGGAATTCTGGCCCGCGCCTGGAACTGGGTTTTCTAAAACAGCATGCTCGCCTCCGTCACGATCCGCGACATCGTCCTAATCGACAAGGTCGAAGTTTCCTTCGAGACAGGCTTATGCGCGCTAACTGGCGAAACCGGTGCTGGTAAATCAATATTACTTGACGCGCTCGGTTTAGCGCTAGGGATGCGTGCCAACGCCGGCCTGGTCCGGACTGCCGGTAATGGAGGTAACGGCATACCGCGAGCTTCGGTGGCGGCGTCGTTTGACCTCGCTACCGATGACGCCGTCTTCGCCCTGCTGGTTGACCATGACATCACGGTGCCCGAGCCCGGAGAACCTCTCATTCTGAGGCGCAACCTCGATAAAGATGGAAGAGGTCGCGCTTTCATTAACGATCAACCGGTAAGCGTCGCTCTTTTACGACAGGTGGGGGAATCCCTCGTCGAGATCGAAGGACAATTCGCTAGCCACGGCTTGATGGATCAATCAACCCACAGAAACTCCCTTGATGGATTTGCGAACCTGAAGGACACATCACATAAGGTTTCCGTTCTCTATAAAGATTGGCGAGATGCGGAGACCGCCCTCACAGAAGCGATAGCCGCCCTCGAACAGAACCGCACAGATGAAGAGTATCTCCGTCACGCATTGGCCGAGCTAGCAGAACTCGACCCTCAGGCTGGCGAGGAAACCGACCTAGCAGAAACGCGCGCGTTATTAATGAATGGCGAACGGCTGGTCACTGCCATGGCATCAGCAGCCAAATCTCTATCAAACGGCGATGGTGTCGAAGATCGGCTGGCCGCTGCACAACGTGCCCTTACTCACGAAGTCGAGGCGGCGGCGGGCCGCCTAGATGCTGTGATGGATGCCCTAGCCATAGCGAATGACGCCGTCGCGGACGCTGAAGGACTGCTTCACCGCGTCATGGTCGATGCAGAACCTGACCCGGCAAAACTTGAATTCTGCGAAGAACGCCTGTTTGCGATCCGCGCGATGGCGAGAAAGCATAATATTTCCGTCGAGGACCTCCCAACCCTGCGATCAAATCTGGAAAAAAGACTCTCGGAAATTGACGATGCAGGTGGATTGCTCCAAAAACTGCAGGCCGAACGGGACCAAGCCTACGAGGACTATCAATCAAATGCACAAGTTCTGAGCGATAAACGAGCTAAAGCAGCGATTAAACTCGACAAAGCCGTCGCCATCGAATTGCCACCGTTAAAGCTCGAAAAAGCGACTTTTACGACCCGCGTTGATACAGTAGATGAGAAAGATTGGGGACCCAGTGGGATCAATCGCATTCATTTTGAAGTATCCACTAACCCCGGTGTGCCCTCTGGCCCATTGGGCCGTATTGCATCCGGCGGAGAGCTCGCGCGTTTTCTACTTGCCCTAAAAGTCGTCCTTCACCGTTCAAATGCGATACCAACATTGATATTTGATGAAGTCGATTCTGGTATCGGCGGGGCAGTCGCCGCCGCCGTGGGCGAACGACTGGCTAAGCTAGCAGAGAATGTTCAGGTATTAGCGATCACTCACTCCCCGCAAGTTGCCTCTTGCGCAATGCGGCATCTGAAAATTGCAAAATCAGAAAATAAAAATGTCGTTACCACCAGTGTATCCCAGCTTTCGAAAGATGATCGGCAGGAAGAGATTGCCCGGATGCTCGCAGGTACAAAGATTACGGACGAGGCAAGAGCAGCCGCCGCCAGCCTAATGTCACGAGAAGGCAAGTGATCGACTCCAGCGTTAAGAGCACCAGATGACCAGTGATCTATCCGTAATTCCCGCCGAACAATTAACTCCGGAACAAGCGGAACAGGAATTGGCCCGATTGGTCGCCGAAATAGCCAATCATGACCAATCATATTATCAAACCGATGCACCAACCGTATCAGACGCTGACTACGATTCCCTCAGACACCGTAATCGGGATATTGAAGCGCGATACCCCAACCTTGTCCGTGAAGATAGCCCATCCGAAAAAATCGGCGCCGCCGTCACCTCAGGATTTTCCAAGGTCAATCATGCGGTACCAATGCTATCGCTGGGTAATGCCTTCAATGACGAGGACGTTCATGACTTTTTTGGCCGTATCAGGCGGTTCCTCGGTCTAAAAGACGACCAACAGATTGATATCGTCGCCGAGCCAAAGATAGATGGCTTATCGATTTCGTTGCGCTACGAGAATGGCGAATTCAAGCTGGCCGCTACCCGCGGCGATGGACGAGAGGGTGAAAATGTCACCCCTAACGTCGCAACCATGCATGAAATCTCCAAAACAATTGCCGCCGCAGTGCCAGATGTTCTTGAAGTTCGAGGCGAGGTTTATCTGGGACATGCCGCTTTTCAGTCTATCAACGAGCAACGCGAACGAGACAACGAGGCTAATTTTGCCAATCCCCGCAACGCGGCTGCCGGTTCACTCCGCCAGCTCGACAGCTCCATTACGGCGCAGCGCCCCCTACAGATGTTCGCCTATGCATGGGGTGAGCTAAGTGACCCCGTCGCTGAAACACAGTGGGAGTTTTTGCAGACGCTAAAACGATGGGGGTTTCCTGTGAACCCCCTCGCGCGCATCTGCACCAGCGCCGAGGACGCGGTCGCCTATCACCAAGAAATATCCGAACTTCGTTCCGATCTCGATTACGATATCGACGGCATTGT
>CAJJCG010000004.1 GCA_905182615.1 Alphaproteobacteria bacterium UBA2964
TGCAGACGCTAAAACGATGGGGGTTTCCTGTGAACCCCCTCGCGCGCATCTGCACCAACGCCGAGGACGCGGTCGCCTATCACCAAGAAATATCTGAACTTCGTTCCGATCTCGATTACGATATCGACGGCATTGTTTACAAAGTAAATCGGCTCGACTGGCAACAAAGGCTCGGCTTTGTAAGCCGCGCGCCGCGCTGGGCAATCGCGCACAAGTTCCCGGCAGAACGGGCGCAAACCGTCCTTAAAGAAATTACCATTCAGGTTGGCCGCACCGGTGCCCTGACACCGGTCGCCAATCTGGTGCCGATCACGGTCGGTGGCGTCGTTGTGAGCCGCGCAACATTACACAATGCCGACGAGATTAATAGGAAAGACATCCGGCAAGGCGACACCGTTATCATTCAACGCGCCGGCGACGTCATTCCGCAGATCGTCGAAATCATTTCTGACAAGCGCCCAGACGACAGCAAGCCCTTCGTTTTCCCTGATCATTGCCCGGAATGTGGCAGCCTCGCCATTCGTGAACCGGATGAAGCAGTAATCCGGTGTACCGGGGGGTTAATATGTCCTGCACAGAAACTGGAACGGCTTAAACATTTTGTCAGTCGTCAGGCCTTCGATATCGATGGCCTCGGCGGAAAGCACATCGACGCTTTCCAGGCCGAAGGGTTGGTCAACACACCAGGTGATATTTTCCGTCTGCATGAAATCCACGAACAATTGCGGCAACGCGAAGGCTGGGGCGACAAATCGGTCGACAATTTAATTGCTTCTATAGAGCAACGGCGAACAATTCCGTTGGAACGCTTCATTTTTGCCCTCGGAATCAGACAGGTAGGGCAAGCGACTGGTCGCCAGCTTGCCCTCCACTACGGAACGCACATTGCATGGTTATCGGAAATGCAACAGGCAACCAACGAACGGCAGGCCAATCCAGACGAGACCAAAAAGCCCGAACTGGTAGGCGATGCCTTTACCCGCCTTTGTGATATCGATGGTATTGGTATCAGTATGGCGGACGATATCGTGCAGTTTATCGGCCAAACGCAAAATTTGGCGATCATCGAAGACCTCTCAGCCGCGCTTAATGTTGAGGATGCCGTTCAACCCGATACCAACTCGTCAGAAATCAGTGGCAAGGTAGTGGTCTTTACCGGATCGCTGGAAACCATTAGCCGTGCGGAAGCAAAGGCCACCGCAGAAGTCCTTGGCGCGAAAGTTACGGGATCGGTCTCCAAAAAAACTGATTATGTCGTGATCGGCACTGATCCGGGGTCAAAAGCGACAAAAGCCAAAGATTTAGGTATACCCGTGCTGAGCGAAGATGAATGGCAGGCTTTAATCAACAGTTAGCCATTAGGCAGAAATCTTAGGCCAAACCAGGTCACCGGGATTGCCACAATCATCCAAACGACACAGATCGCTGCAATTATTTCGATTGTTATCCCCACATCGATCATTTGCCCAAATAAGACCGGTGATACCGCCGTGCCAAAAACCGATATTCCCGAGACAAGGCTGCGAATTGCGCCAAGATGCCGAACGCCATAGGCCTCTGCCCAAAAAGCACTCACCACCGAACGATGGAGACCACTCGTTACGCCTGACAAGACAAACCATGCCAGTACAATTAACGGATGGGCAGACACGACCAGAGCCGAAATGCCGAACCCCATTGGCACGAGATACCAGGTGATCAATCGGCGAGCCGAATAACGGTCGATCAGAGGTCCTGATATTATTCCCGTGACAACGCTCATCATCGCAAATGCCCCAAAGCACGCGGCGAACCAGGTCACATCCCAACTCTTGCTTTCGATCATGTGAATTTGGTGGAACATCAATCCAGTCATCAACATCCCGGGCGCAATGACGTTAACCATCACCATGTAAAATGTCGGATGATGCAATGCTTCCCGAAGAGTCCATTGCCGACTGGCTGCTGGCGCTTCACTGTCGGCTGACGGTTGCCGCTCTCCAATTTGGCCCAAGCGGGCCATCAGGGCATCATGCCGCGCCTCGTGACCTCGCAAGAGAAACAGTACCGCCGGAACCATCACCGCCAATAACACAATTGCATACCACGCCCAGGCACCTCGCCACCCCGAATAGGCAATCATAACGACGACGAGTGATGGCAAAAATATCTGCCCTGCGGCATGACCAAGATTTGCAATGCTTAGAGCCTTGCCCCTGCCCTCATCGAAATACCGCGCCATGGCCGTTTGCGAGGTGTGGCCCATCAAACCCTGGCCACAGAGCCGCAACCCAAAAAAAGCGATAAACAGAAAGACAACGCCCCGCCCTCCGGCCAACAAGGCGCATGCTATGGCGAGAGCGACGACAACACAGAAACTGTACAGACGGAGATCGACATCATCCATCTTACGCCCCACCCAGATCAGGCAGGCGGCACTGGCCAGCGTGGCCAAAGAAAATATTAGACCCAGCTCGCCGTGGCTCAGGTTGTAATCATTTCGGATTTCCGCACCAAACAATGCGATAAAATAGGTTTGCCCAAAACTCGATAACAGCGCCAGCAAGAACCCGTAAAACAAGAACCCGGCGTTTCGTCCGACAAAAGAAAAGTAACTACGCAATGATTTGGATTAACTTGCAGTTGGTATCGAAAGGGGCTGCGTCGCGCCCTCAAGCCAAACTGCTGTTTTCGCGTCAACCAACGGCGTTATCGTCGACCGGACCCGGGCATGATAGCTATTCAACCAGTCGATTTCGTCTGCCGTCATAATCGTTGTATCGACCAGGGCGACATCAATGGGAGCAAGTGTCAGCGCTTCAAATTCCAGCATCTCGCGACTGTCATCACCCGATTCTTCAACAGGAGCAGCTCGTACGACTTCCAGATTCTCAATCCGAATGCCATATGCCCCTTCTTTGTAATAACCTGGCTCGTTTGAAACGATCATCCCCGGCTGAAACGGGACATCAGCGGAGCGCTTTGCGATACGGTGCGGTCCTTCATGAACGCCCAAATAAGCGCCAACGCCATGCCCGGTACCATGTTCAAAATCCAGACCGACATTCCACAATGGCTGCCGCGCCAGTGAATCCAGCTGTCCGCCACTAGTACCAATGGGAAAGCGTGCCGTCGCGATCCCGGCATGCCCTTTCAAAACACGTGTAAAACGATCCCGCATTTCAGCAGTTGGCGATCCAATGGCAACCGTTCTCGTAACATCAGTCGTACCATCGAGATACTGCGCACCAGAATCGACCAAGAATAGCGACCCGGACTCCAGTTTCCGGTTTGTCTCTCGTGTCACACGATAATGGACAACCGCACCGTTGGCGCCGGCCCCTGAGATTGTGTCAAAAGACAGCCCCTTAAAGTTGTCACCACCAGCCCGAAAGCCATAAAGCTTATCAACTGCCGACAGCTCATCTACGTCACCGGTCGGTCCGGCCTCTGATAACCATGCCAGAAAACTACATAAAGCTGCACCATCGCGAATATGAGCATTCCGTACCCCCTGAAGCTCCACCGTGTTCTTGCAAGCCTTGGGTAAAACACAAGGATCGTCCTTTGCGACAATTTCAGCCCCGGCAGCTTCAAGTTGATTAACAACCCAAACCGGTGCCGTTGAGGGCGCCACGAGAACTGGCGTTCCCACCGTTCCCAATGTTGCAAGGGCCATGCCAAATTCATCTGGCTGACGCAGCGAAATACTTTCGCCGAATTCTGTCCGTACGGCCGGGGTAATTTTTCGTTCATCCATAAAGAGGTCTACCGCACCGGAGACGTTGAGGATTGCAAAACCAAGGGAAACTGGCGTGTTCGGTAAATCGCCACCCCGGACATTCAAAAGCCAGGCGATAGAATCCGGTGCCGTAAGGACAGCCGCCATGGCGCCATGCCCCTGGATCACCGCCGCAGCCTCAGAAATTTTCTCGGTAGCTGATCGACCAGCGATATCGACCGGGTGCGGATAGACAGGTGCCAGCGGTGCAGGTGGCTGATCCGTCCACACCTGATCAAGCGGGTTCGACTCAACCTGAATCAGATGAATCTGAGCGGACCGACATTTTTCGATCAGCGGCGCAATCCCCGATTGGGTATGAAGCCAAGGGTCATAGCCGATCCGTGTTCCTGCAAGAGCATTCTTCGGAATCCAGCTCCCCGGTGGATCAGCCGATATACTACAAAACTCATATAATTCAGGATCAGCCTGTTCTCGGACCTGCAACGTGTAGCGTCCATCCACAAAAAGAGCAGCCTTCTCTTTTAAAATTACCGCGATGCCCGCTGAGCCGGTAAAACCTGTCAGCCAGGCAAGGCGCTGTGCACGTTTTGGCGGGAACTCAGACTGATGCTCGTCTGACAACGGCACCAGAAATCCGTCCAGATCTTGATTGGATAACGCGGCACGCAGCGCCTCAACCCGCGCTGCTGGTGCCAAACTCCTCTCAATTTCCTTCGCCTTGCAGGACGCCATAAACGATCTTAAGGCGTCACGCAGATCATCAGAGAGATCGGCCGCAACCAACGCCATCCAATTATCGACATCGACAGGTTCAGGCGCGGCAAGTTGCCCTTCGGCCAGCAAACGTAGTTCCTTAATACTCAACACGGAGCCATTCGCCTTTAACAACGATTCAAGGACCACTTCGCCGTCATTTTCTGCATTAACCATAATAAATTACGTTTTCCGGGATTACTGCCAAGGCTCATGGGGCTAATTCCCCGAAACTTAACGAATTGGGCCGATTCATTTGTACCAGTGTAACCATTTATAAAACAAGAATTGGGATCAATTTGCCGCTATTTCTGAAACGGCTCTTCCAAGTAGGAACAAAGAATTGGCAGACAGACTAGAAATCCAATATCGACAGACTGTTCGTTAAAGCTTGCCGAAGCTGAGGCAGCTGCGGCTAGCTAAGCCGTAAGACCAACGTCGTCCACTCATCGATTTCAAGATGGTCTATAACCGTGAGACCCGCTATCTCATGCGCTGCAACGACGTCTGCCGCTTGCTCATTCAATATACCAGACAAGATGAGGCGGCCCATCGGAGATACTTGTTTCGCGGTCGCTCCGGCCGCGCCAATAAGCGGGCCCGCCAGAATGTTGGCAACGACTAGATCAAACGGGCTAATCGCCGAGACCTCAGAGGCCGAATAGAAATCGCTCTCAAAGACCTTTACCGCCTGTGCGCAATCGTTTTTCAGTACATTTTCTGACGCCGTCTCCACCGCTAACGGATCGTTATCGCAAGCCAGAATCTCGACCACAGGCCAAAGCTTGCTTATCCCAATCGCCAGGATCGCCGAACCACAGCCGACATCAATCGCGTTGCGTATTTGATATCCATCGGCGACAAGCCCCTCTAAAGCCCGCAAGCATCCTTCTGTTGTTTGATGTTCTCCGGTTCCAAACGCCAACCCCGCATTAAGAGCGATGGGCATTTTATCTGCGGGAAGTTCATCATCAAAATGATCAGGATAAATAAAGAAGCTGCCGATCGTTACAGGGGGCGTCCGCGCCTGATATTGCGCTACCCAATCAACACTGGCAACGGGCTCAATTTTGAAGATTGGCGTTTCCAATCCAACCGCAAGAGCACCAACTATAAAACGCGATTCAATTTCTGGCGCGTTTGGCTGAGCGGAACAAAACGCGACGACCCGGCGCCCCGCTTCACCAGCATCCTCGTCCAAACAGATCCCGTCGACAAAGGGTTCAAGGATCGTTTCAAAAACCGAAAGGTGATCTTTCTCCGCAATATGGAAAACGATCTGCCAACTGTCAGAAGGGTCGTTTTCCATAGAATTACGCGCGCTCCACGAAACTATCCATGACCTTTTTGGTCCCCGCTTTCTCAAAATCTATTTCGAGCTTATTGCCATCAACGGTTTTCACTTTCCCATAACCAAACTTCTGGTGGAACACCCGGACACCACGCTCGATACCGCTCGCGGAAGGCAAACTTTCTACAACTTTGGCCCGGCCATCGATAACGCCCGCTTCTTTGCGCTTCTCACGCGCTGATTGCATGCGTTGAAAGCCCGGACCACGCCCCGCCGCCGTCCATTCTGACGCTGCATCATCCTCAAACCCCGATGTCGCCGGGTAGCTGCCGTAAAGCCCGGCATCTGTTATCGCCTCGACATGATCCGCGGGGAGTTCTTCGACAAACCGCGACGGTATCGACGCTTGCCATTGATTATAGATCCGTCGGTTCGCCGCAAAGCTGACATGGGCACGTTGCTTCGCCCGCGTTAACCCGACATAGGCCAGTCTGCGCTCTTCTTCGAGGGCCGGAGCTCCCCCTTCATCCATGGCGCGTTGATTGGGGAGGACGCCCTCCTCCCAACCAGGAAGAAAAATTGTATCAAATTCCAATCCTTTCGCTGCATGCAGGGTCATCAAGCTGACCATTTCACCGCCATCAGCCTGCCCTGCTTCCATCACCAGACTGACATGCTCAAGAAATCCCGAAATGTTCTCGAATTCTTCCAGCGCGCTAACGAGTTCGCGTAAATTCTCCAATCTGCCGGGCGCTTCAGCGGATTTATCGTTTTGCCACATCTCGGTATAGCCAGACTCATCAAGAACCGTTTCGACAAGTTCAACCTGATCGACTGTTTCTGCGAGCCCCGACCACCGATCAAAATCAGTCAACAGCGCCGTAATCGCCCGCCGCGCTTGTGGCCGCAACTCATCTGTTCCCGCTAGCCGCCGCGCCGCCTCCGTTAACGAAATCGATTGCGCCCGCGATAGATGGTGAATGGCTTTCACGGTTGCCGCACCGATCCCACGTCGCGGCACATTGATAATGCGTTCAAAAGCGAGACCATCATCGGGCTGGTTGATAACGCGCATATAGGCGATAGCATCGCGAATTTCATGACGTTCGTAAAACCGTGGTCCGCCGATCACGCGATAGGGTATGCCAACGGTGATAAAGCGCTCTTCAAACTCCCGCATCTGGAAACTTGCCCGGACCAAAACCGCAATCTGATCCAGGGAATGCCCTTTTGCCTGTATAGCTTCTACCTCATCCGCGATATTGCGGGCTTCGGCTTCACCATCCCACACACCGCGAACCGTGATTTTGTCACCCTCATCACGTTCCGTCCAAAGCGTTTTGCCAAGCCGGCCAGAATTGTGAGCGATCAATGCGGATGCTGCGGCGAGGATTTCCGGTGTTGAGCGATAGTTTTGCTCAAGGCGGTAGACCTCCGCTCCGGGGAAGTCTTCCTCAAATCTGAGGATGTTGCCGATCTCGGCGCCGCGCCAACTATAGATCGATTGGTCATCGTCCCCGACACAGCAGATATTACGGTTAGTTCGCGCCAGCAATCGGAGCCACAGATACTGCGCGACATTCGTATCCTGATATTCATCAACCAGAACATACTTAAACCGGCGTTGATATTCGGACAGAATCATTTCATCGCTGGTAAACAACGTCAGATTATGGAGCAAGAGATCGCCGAAATCACAGGCGTTCAAAGTAATCAGACGCTGCTGATATTCCTTGTATAGTTCTATAGTTTTTCCGCCAGCGAACTCACCAACATCAGATGACGACACCTTCTCAGGAACAAGGCCTCGATCTTTCCAGCGCTGAATAATCGCTAAGAGTGCCCGCGCCGGCCATTTACTATGATCGATATCGTTGGCTTCCAATATCTGCTTTAGAAGCCGCATCTGATCGTCGGAATCCAGAATGGTAAAATTGGATTTGAGGCCAATTATCTCCGCATGGCGCCGCAATATCCGCGCCGCAATGGCATGAAACGTCCCAATCCATAGGTCTTCTGCGACCGGACCAACCAGCCCGGCGACACGTTCACGCATTTCGCGCGCGGCTTTATTCGTAAAGGTTACCGCCAGGATCTGCCCGGGAAACGCTTTTCGTGTCACCAGGATATGAGCAAGACGCGTAATCAACACCCGCGTTTTACCAGTCCCAGCACCGGCAAGAACCAAGACCGGGCCATCAACAGCTTCAACCGCGCCGCGTTGCACAGGGTTCAGCGTCGCCAGATAAGGCGGTGACCCTTGCGGGGTTGTTTGCGGTGCAGAAGCCTGCGGTGGTGGTTCAATAATGTCAGCCATGAGGACAAACATACTATCAGTGACTGATAGGCCGCGGCGATTGCCGAATCGCGCTTTTTGATTCGATTCAGCTAATAATTTGATCGTAAGATTGTGATCGTGCCGTCACGTTCGACGATTGCCCTGGAAACCTTACGCGCTATATCGTTCTAAGGTCTGAAAATTGAAGGTTACCCCATGCCCAACGCACAGTCTTGTCACCTCCTGCTTCTTACAAAATTCGCGAGAAGAGCTGCTGTCATAGCCCTATTGACCTTCGGAATGGTTGTGACGGCCCCAATCACAGCATCAGCGCAATCTAGATTCACCGTTGATGGTTTTCTTGAGGCGGTTGTTCAGGTCGTCTCCAAAGTACCAGCAGAAGCCCGAACCGCCCGCACGCTGGGGACCAATCGGGATGGCAGTGGTGTCGTCATCGATTCGAATGGGCTGATATTGACCATCGGATACGCCATTCTCGAAGCGGAAAGCTCTGAAATTGTTATGTCCAACGGCAAGCGGGTTGCCGCGCGCGCGGTCGCTTACGATCATGCTTCGGGGTTTGGACTTTTGCGGGCCAATGAGAAACTGTCGGTAAAACCCGTCGAGCTCGGCGATTCCGGCGCTTTAGCTGTTAGAGACCCGATCCTTATGGTGAGTCATGGCGGCCGCAAAGGGGCTCTGCCAGGTCTCGTCGTATCACGGCGGCCATTTGCGGGGTCCTGGGAGTATATGCTGGAGAAGGCTATCTATACCGCACCACCCCACCCCGCTTTCGGTGGTGCCGCGTTGTTTTCAGCCAAAGGCAAGCTCGTCGGCATTGGTTCGCTCATTGTCGGCGATGCCTTGGAACCGGGTCACGCGACACCCGGCAACATGTTTATCCCGATTGATCAACTCAAACCAATCCTTGGCGATCTCCTAGAAAAAGGGCGTGCCACCGGGCCTCACCGCCCCTGGCTTGGCCTGTACGCGCAAGAAATTCAGGGCCGATTATTCGTATCTCGGACGGCTCGCGGCGGGCCAGCGCAAACTGCAGGTGTTAAACAAGGTGACATTGTTGTCGGCATCGCCGGAAAGCCGGTAACAAGTTTGATCGATTTTTATCGCCGAATTTGGAAGCTGGGAGATGCCGGCATTTCAGTACCGCTCGATATATTGCAGGGCGCAAAAGTCCTGCCGATTTCAGTAAAATCTACCGACCGCTACAAATGGCTCAAGCTCGACCACAGCTATTAAGCTAGAGCGCGCCATGCTCCTCTTCGCGGGCGCGTATGATAGCCTTGTTATAAGCGAGCATGACCTCAACTTCGTGAACCACACCGATCATTTGCATGGTATCCGTGTCTTCAACTACGGCAATATGTTCTTCATGGACTTCTTCCATGAGCTTGATCGCAACTTCCAGGTCAGTTTCCCGCATCAAAACCGGAGGCTTTGGCCGCGTGACGTCAGCCGCGTTCAGGATATTATCCAAAGAAGAGTCATAAGCCGCTTCAGCAACGTCAGACAGTCCAATCGTGCCGATCAACGCGCCCTCGTCATCTAAAACAAATAGCTGCGCATGCGGTGCTTTATGTAATTTCTCGCGTAGATCCGCAATGGGTGTCTCCCGCGTAACATTCATATAGGTCGACGTCATAACGTCTCCAATATGAACTTCAGCGAGAAACCCGGTTTCCCTGCCCCGCGCCAGATTTACACCTCGTCTTTGCAATTGCCACGAGAAGAACGAGCCGCCGAAGGCTTGCTGCGTAATCACAGACGCGATCACAACAGCCACCATGACGGCAATGATAAAGGAATAATTATTCGCCCCCGTCAGCTCAAAAACGATCAGAATCGTTGAAAGTGGGGCCCCCAGTACGGCACCAGCCACAGCGCCCATTCCAACAAGCGTGTAGGCACTATGCCCTGACGACAAATGCGGAAAGGCTTCTGTCGCGATAATGCCGAAAGAACCGCCAAGCATCGCTCCGAGGAACAGCGAGGGACTAAAGACACCCCCGGCGAATCCAGAGCCCAGGCTAATCGCCACCGCTGCCATTTTAGCGGCCAAAAGCATCAATAGAAGTTCCAGAGCGAACTGCTCCTTCATCGCCGCATCAGTTGCGCCGTAGCCAACGCCCAGCACCTGCGGAAAGGCCAACGCGATGAGCCCGATAAGCGCGCCACCAACAGCGGGGTGCACCCAGCGCGGAAGTGGCATTTTTGCAGACATTTCCTGTGCAAAAATAATGCTTCTCATCAAAATGATTGCGACAAACGCGGCAACGACGCCGAGTAACGCAAAGGCCGGAAATTCCAGATAAGACACAATTGAATGGCTCGGTGCGACAAAAGCTGAAAAATCACCAAAATGTCCACGAGATATGATCGTCCCTGTTACCGACGCCAAGGCAATGGGGGCCAACGCCGACAACGCGTAATGCCCAATGATAACCTCAAGAGCAAAAATCGTCCCCGCGATAGGCGCGTTAAAAGATGCAGAGATTGCGGCGGCGGCACCGCAGCCCAGGAGATTGATGGTGATTGTCCGACTGACCCCCAGGCGCCGCGAAATCCACGAAGACAGGCCAGCGCCGAGATGGACCACAGGCCCTTCCCTCCCCACTGATCCGCCAACACCGATCGACGCAGCGCTTACGACGGCAGCGCCCAATGTCGATCTAATGTCCATCCTGCCAGAATGAAGTGTGATGCCTTCCATGACATCAGCGACACCGCGCGGCCGCCCGCCTGGCATAAAGAAATGGATAAACAGGCCAATAAACAGGCCGCCGATTGTTGGGACGGCGATAACCTGCCAAGCGGGAAGATTCTGGGCGTGGGTATAAAGCGTTTCGGCAAAGGTACCGAAGGATACCCCTTGCACGAACCGATAGAGATAGCCAAATCCTATTGCACCATAGGCGGCGATAGCGCCCATAATTATTGCAAGAACCAGCAACACAAGCTGGTCATTGCGCAAAAAACGGCGCATTTCTTCTAATATGCGTCCTCGTGGTTCACCACGACTGGACAACAAGCTCACTACACACTCCAGCGTTCAACTGATCACATTCTACGCCACTTATAGGCTATCTCGCAGGAATATAACGGAAAAGCGCAAACTTTCCGTTATCGAATTGCGAATACTAACGATAAGCTTATCCGCTCACTTTTTTGATCTATTTCAGGAGTTAAGCAATGGCCGTCACTCTTCCGCCAGAGTTTGAAGAAAGACTCGCAAGAACAACCGACGCGGAGTTAAAGACTCGCGGGATGACACTCGCCGACTTGCGAGCATCATACGAAGCACGCGTTGTCCGCGACGAACAGACCTCTCCTAAACTCGGTGATATCGCCCCAAATGTGACGTTGGAGCGGCTCAATGCAGTGGGTAAAAGGACCGGCGAATTCATCGCCCTCTCTGAATTACGCGGCAAACCAACCGGATTAATTTTCGGCTCCTTCACCTGACCGCCCTTTCGCCACGAGGCCGTGCGTCTCGACGAAATTGCCAAACGATATGCCGATCAAATGCAATTCTATTGCATTTACATCAAAGAAATTCACCCCGACGATGGGGTACAGGTACAGTCTAATATCGATGAAGGGATCATCTTTGACCAACCTACAACAGATGACACCCGCGCCGAAATTGCTGCGGCCTGCATGCTACGTTTCAATTTTTCGTTCCCTATGCTCCTCGATAATATGACTGACGAGGCTGAAGCAAAATTTGTCGCGCTACCGGAGCGATTATATGTGCTGGATGCCGATGGCCGCGTGACATTTAAAGGAGGCCTCGGGCCTCACTGTTTCGATCCGGCGACCTGGGAAGCGGCAATCAAAGAGCTTATTGCTTCATAGATACGGCTAAATCTATTTTAATTTAGGAACCTTGATCACCCGGCCTAAATTACCGGTTTCGGGAAAATTACTGTGGGCCTCGAGAAGGCCGGAGAGAGATTCCTGCTTCTCGACAGGCATAGGCGTCACCCGCCGCGTTGAAAGGTCAACGTGTAGCGACAGAAATTCACAGGTCGCCGCAAGGTATCCATCCGCTACGTGATACATTTCGTGATAATGGTGCAGGCGCTTGTCATCAAATCCAACAAGACGCGTTTCGCAACGCACTTCATCGCTTTCGACGACCTCCTGAATGTAGGTAATGTGATGCTCAACCGCGAAGGTACTACCGGTCGTCGCCTCACGGTATTCCCTGCCTAGGCCGATATAGGTAAAGAACGCATCGACGGCGTGGTCAAACACCAGCGTGTAATACGCGACGTTCATATGCCGGTTATAATCGGTCCATTCCGGCAAGATGCTCTCCTGCCATAGTTTTAGTGGTGAAGGATGGGTCATGCCGCCCCCCGTCTTAGCCTTTCGCCAGCCCCTTGCGACACTGGGTCATGATATCCAGCACTTTGAACGGGTCTTCGATCCGCGGGAAGGTCGGCACACCCCTTGGTTCAAGGAACGCCTTAGCCGCTGCGTTACAGTTTTCGTCGCCCGAAAAGGAAACGTAAATGGGTTTATCCGGGAACCTTTTCTTCTGATCAACAATGAAGTCCAGCTTCATTTCGCCCAACTCGTCGGCCAAGATCAAAATCGTCACGACGGAATCAACATTTGGATCCTCAAGGAGCGCCGTCATGGCTTCACGCCAAGCAAATTCCATCCCATTGACGGTTGCTGAAGGGAAAATATCTACCGGGTTGGTAATATTGATAAAAGGCGGGCTGATTTCCTCAAGCCGCGCCTGTGTCTTTGCCGTTATCTTGGAAAATTCCAGCCCGGTCCGTTGCTTACAGATATCTGAAATATGAACGATGAAAGCGCCAGATGGCGACACGAAGCCGACGCGGTTACCTGCCGGTACCGGCATCAATGCCGCTGCCTTCGCCGCTATGAACAGATGGGTAAATTCATCGATGCGCACCACACCAGCCTGCTTCAACGCACCATCGAGAATATTGTCGTCCGACCCCAATGACGCGGTATGAGACATCGCCGCCTTGGCACCGTCTTCAGTTGCGCCGCCTTTGAGCATGACGACGGGTTTCTTCTTTGTGACCCTGCGAGCAATTTCCAGGAACTTTTGTGGACGATGCAGGCTTTCGAGATAAACGAATATCGCGCCAGTCTCGGGGTCATCAGCGAGAAATTCGAGAACATCCGCCTCGTCGATATCAACCGCATTACCAAGACCAATACAGCGCGCGACACCATAATGTTCACCGGACATAATTGAGCGCATCATCGCGCCCGTAAAATTACCGGTTTGCGCGATATAGGAGATTGGACCTTTCGGAATATTGCCCAACGGAAAAAAGCTGGAGGTGAAGTTAGCCGGTGTCGAGATATGACCCGCTGTATTCGGTCCCAACACCCGAACGCCGGTCCGCTCAATCACCGCCTTGAGTTCTGCTTGAAGATCTTCGCCGGCATGATCAACTTCAGCAAAGCCGCCTGCCGCCAGAACGACGGACTGGATACCGCGTTCGGCGCAATCAGTGATAGCTTGCGGCGTTTGTGCCGCCGGCAACATCACGATCCCCATATCCACGCCCTTTGGCAAAGCCGCAATCGTTTCGGAAACAGCGAAACCGCAGATCTCCCCACCGCGAGGGTTTACTGGATGAATTGTACCTTTGAAGCCATTGGCGATGAGATTTTCGATGACTGTGCGGCCCGGTTTTCCAGGCGTGGCCGAAGCCCCCACCACAGCAACGGAGCGTGGGTCGAAGAAAGAACTAAGCTTGGATATAGACACGAGAGACCTGCTTTAAAAAATTGTGGTATAGCATAGCGAAGTCGCCACAGCCGCGATAGGCTTATGCTAAATACTGACCAATGTTTTAGGTGAAGCAATGTCATATGAGGTCGTCACACTCGATGTCCAGGGAAGCGCCATGGACTGTCTGGTCTTTAAACCGGAAGGCAATGGGCCCTTTCCGGGGGTCGTCGTCACACAACATATCCCAAACGCCCATGATGGGCTTGAAGCAGACCCCTTTACCATTGATATCGGCGACAAATTTGTCGCGAAGGGGTACGCCTGCGTCATCCCCTTCATTTTTCATTGGTGGCCTGCGGGGACTGACCTGGCCGTCAAACGGGAGGAATGGGACGACGCAAAGACTGTCGCCGACCTCGATGCTGCTTGCGGATTACTCACCAGCATCGACGGTATAGACACTGATCGCATCGCGATCATGGGGCATTGCTGGGGTGGCCGTATGTCCTGGCTCGGCGCTTGCCATAACCCGCAATATAAGGTCCTTGGAACGCTTTATGGCGGTCGCATCAAAATTGGTATGGGTGAACGCAACCCGGCTCCTATCGATCTCGTGGGCAATATGAAATGCGACGTCATCGGCGTTTTCGGCAAGGAGGACCAAAACCCCTCTCAGGAAGATGTTGTTGATCTCGGAACAGCCCTAACCGCTGTCGGGATCGCACATGAATTCCACAGCTATGACGGCGCCGGGCACGGCTTCCAAGACTTTGTCTCGGAAGATCGCTATCGGCCTGAAGCGACAGAAGATTCATGGACCAAACTGTTTGCGTATTTCGACGCCAGACTGCAATGAAGCGCGGCTTGACGTGTAAACAACGTCAGCCATAATAAATCCACTTGTTCCCAGGGGAGCCTCGTTAGGAGGCTGAGATCCCGTCGGCAAAACCTTTAACGGGATTGCAACGCGGAGACCCTTCGAACCTGATCCGGGTTATGCCGGCGTAGGGAAAGGGAAGTCGTGAACGTTACCCCCCTTCCCCCTGCGTATTAGTAACTGGACGCAGTCCATCGTTTTGCTTGTGAGGGAGACTTTTCGTGACCGAGGCGCAGATCATTGAGACCCTACTCGATTTCATCGCGGCAGATGGCACCACCGACGATGAATTCAGCCCGCTTGCATTAGAAATATTTGCCTATCAATTTGAAAACAACATCCCTTATCAGCGCTTTTGCCGCCAGCGTGAGAAAACACCGCGAACCATGCAAAGCTGGCGAAACATACCCGCCGTTCCCATTAACGGTTACAAAGATCTGACGCTCAGCTGTTGCGATCCGGAAGCCGCCGAACGCATTTTTATGACCAGCGGCACGACCAAGAATGGCGTACGCGGGAAATGCCACCATCCAACACTATCCGTCTACGACACTTCGATGATTACGGCGTTCCGGCAACGCTTTATGCAGGAACACACTAAGTTGCGAATGGGCATCTTGTTTCCAACAGAACAAACAATGCCTAATTCATCTCTGGCACATTATCTGGCCCTAGCGCTCAACGAATTTGGATCAGATGGGAGTCGCTATCTATTCAACGATGACGGGCTAGATCATGAACAACTTTTCGCCGAGTTGGATCGCGCCGAACAAACTGGCAAACCTTATGCACTCCTAGGGGCCAGTTTCAGCTTTGTCCACGTGATGGACAAGATGAGCCACCTTGGCAAAACAGTCTCTTTGCCCGAAGGCAGCAGAATCCTCGATACCGGCGGCTTTAAGGGTCAGTCCCGTGAGTTAGAGCTCAACGAGTTCTATGACCTGCTCGAAGCCCGTTTTGGGGTCCCTAGGGATCACTGCATCAATATGTATGGCATGACAGAGCTCAGCACTGAGTTTTACGATTGGGGCAATGCCACCTGCCCCTCGGTTAAATCTGGCCCCCACTGGATCCGCAGCCAGATAGTTAACCCACTGACCGGCGAGGAACTCCCGAAAGGTGATAAAGGCATTTTGGTCCATTGCGATCTTGCTCATTTTAACTGCGTCTCATCGATACTCACTGAAGATGCGGGGATTGAGCTCGATGACGGTTTCTTACTGCTGGGGCGCGCCGAGGGTGCCGAGGCCAAAGGCTGCTCAATGGCAGTTGACGAATTCCTAAAAGCAGCACAGGGGTGAGGAGATGGCGCTGAGAGCAGGATATCTCCCCGGGATCAACGCAAATGATGTTGAATGGCAAACGCTGACCTATGACCGTGACGGACAGGCAATAGAGGTTTCGGTTCCACTACTCAGTGATGAGCAGATGAAAGGCCTATCCGGGCGCATCAAGGAGGCAAGTCGGCAACATCTGAAGTCGATGGCTGTTTCCGACATTACAGCGACCATTGATGCCACAATCGCCAGACTTCTGGATCGCAACGACACCTATCGCCAGCAGGCGGAAGAATATCTGCCGCTGATTACCGGATACGACGCCGAAATGGTGAGGTTGGGGCTTACCGGCTACCTCAAAACCTTTCGGCAATCCGAGCTCCGCCGATTTGTTGCCGAAGATTTCGTAAACCCGAAAATACTCGATGAATTCCAACCGTTACCCAAAGGCGGTTATGGTCGGGCCTATGGCCCCGACTTGCTGGCCCATATATGGGCAGGGAATGTCCCGGGTCTTCCCTTGTGGAGCCTTATTTCCGGCTTGCTGGTAAAGGCCGGGAACATCGGCAAAGTCCCCAGCACCGAGCCACTAATGGCAAGTTGGTTCGCACACATAATCGCGGAAATAGACCCCAAGCTCGGCCAGTGCCTCGCCGTTGTGTGGTGGAAAGGCGGCGACGTGGACAGAGAACAAGCTTTGCTCAACCAGGCTGACCTAGTGATGGCCTATGGCAACAACGATACATTGCACCAGATTCGTGACCGCACGCCAATCACCACCCGCTGCCTTACCTACAGTCACAAAGTCAGCTTTGGCATGGTCTCTAAAGCCGCGCTCGATACGGGTAAAGCCTGGGAGGTCGCACATCAGGCCGCCTATGACATCGTACGCTACGACCAACAGGGCTGCTATTCACCACATTTGTTTTTTGTCGAGCAAGGCGGTGCTGTCACCCCACAGGAATTCGCGCAATATATCGCCAATGAACTCGATTGTTTTGAAGAGAAATTCCCACGCCGCTCTCTGACGATCGAAGAAGCCAGCGGTGTAGCCGCCTGGCGGCAATCAGAAGAGATGAAATCCTTCTCTGAAGAGAACAACGCCGTTATGGGTGATGCCAATGGTGCCTGGAGTGTAGCTTATTCGGAAGCGGAAGAAGATTTAGCACCCTCTGGCCTGAACCGGACAGCAAAGGTCATCTCCGTCAAACAACTCGATGACGTGCCCGCGCGAATAGCCCCCTATAAAGCATTCCTGCAGACTGTCGGCATTGCCGCCGCACCGGAGGAATTACAACGTCTCGCGGGGATGTTGGGCGCCGTGGGCGTTACGCGGATCAGCGCGCTCGAGCATATGACAGCACCGGAGGCCGGTTGGCACCATGACGGTCGATTTAACTTGCTTGATCTCGTCACCATGACAGAAGTCGAACGATCGGCCGAGACCGCTGCCGAAGCATTCTCAGATTATGTTGATTGAAAACATGAGTTTAGGCGTTTTCGAGCGTGTTTTGCGACAGAATGGCGCCAATACCTTTAAATAGCCAAAATTGAGCAATAGAATTATCGATATTTCATGCATCGTGAAGTCGAATTGGCGCCGAAGTAATCACCTGGAACAGATTTAATGAATTTTGACGGAAAAATAGTCCTAGTTACCGGCTCCAGCCGTGGTATAGGCGCGGCCATCGCCAAGGCGTTTGCTGGTGAGGGAGCCACTGTCATCGTCAACTATGTAAAGAATGTCGATGCCGCCGATGAGGTTGTTGCCGCGTGCAAAGAGGCGGGCGGCGACGCGATAGCTATTCAAGCCGACGTAACGTCAGGTGAGCAAATTCAGGCATTAGTCGACCAAACGCTGATGGATTTCGCCAAGATCGACATTGTCGTAAATAACGCGTTCAAACCCTATACTTTCGACCCCGATAATAGGAAGCAATTCTGGGATCTTGAATGGCAGGATTATCAGGACCAACTCGATGGCGCGTTGTTCTCTACCTACACAATGTGTCAGGCCGTCCTGCCCGCCTTAAAGAAACGAACCCAGGGCAGCATCATCAACATGGCGAGTGACCTCGTGGCCCGGCCGACGATTCCCTACCATGACTATACAACTGCAAAGTCAGCATTGATCGGGTTTAGTCGTAACCTGGCAATGGAGCTCGGCCCTCTGGGCATACGGGTAAATTGTGTGGCTCCAGGTTTGGTGT
Organism: Alphaproteobacteria bacterium UBA2964; assembly: GCA_905182615.1. GTDB lineage: Bacteria > Pseudomonadota > Alphaproteobacteria > MPNO01 > UBA2964 > UBA2964. The sequence continues at coordinate 18,157 of CAJJCG010000004.1, forward strand.
ACCCAACCGATGCTAGCCGTAAAACCAAGGAGCGCGTCAAAGAAATGATTGTTGCGCAAACGCCTATGCGCAGGATCGCGTCGCCAGAAGACATCACCGGACCCGTCATGTTTCTTGCCTCCGACTGGAGCCGTTTCATGACCGGTCAAACGCTATACGTCGATGGTGGGTTGGTAATGAAATGAGATATTCGATGCACCTAATAAGAACTCGTTTCCTTGTCCTGCTTTTTTAATACTGGAATTACAGGCGATAACTTCATCCACCAACGCCTACTGCATCATCAACCTGCGGAAGAACACACTTCACGTAAAACTCAAGACCTATAATCCGCTCGAAAATTTTCCTCGGATGACAAAACCCAATAAAAAGACCTGTTGCGAATGGTTTGACCGAAATTGTAATCCGAGCACATCCCGTGATGGTGCTATTGTCTTCGACATTCGCAGCCGAAACAAAGAACCTAGAAAACCTTACTGTTCGACAGGATTGCAAAAACAGGTCGCCGGCGTCGGTGGTGGAAAGATTACAATTCGAGAAAGTATTTCAAAAACCGGTGGACTGGAATGCGACAGTCGAGATTATCTTTCCCGCCCGGTAACTGTAACTTTACCGCCCAATAATTATGGTGTTCCCATCTTCAGGCTTCCAGAACAGATCGCCCCTGTCGGAAAGAATTCCAACGACAAGGAACAAGCCCCAGCGCCTAGATAAGAGATATAACCTTTCGCACTTTAACTTCAGGGATTATATCCAAGGTTAGGCGACAACCATTTTTCCATATCCGCCAAATTCCTATTCTTACGTTCGGCATAATCTTTGACTTGGTCCTGGTTAATCTTACCCACTCCGAAATAGTGAGATTCGGGATTCCAGAAGTACCAGCCCGAAACGGCAGCCCCCGGATGCATCGCAAATGATTCCGTCAGGGTAATACCCAACCGGTCCGCATCAAGTAGCTTGAACAGCGTTTCTTTTTCAGTGTGATCAGGACAAGCGGGATAGCCAGGCGCCGGGCGAATACCCTGATAACGTTCCTGGATCATGTCATCATTTTCAATGACTTCGTCCCGAGCGTAACCCCAATATTCTTTGCGAACACGTTCATGTAAACGTTCGGCGAACGCTTCTGCCAATCGGTCCGCCAACGCTTTGGCCATGATCGCATTATAATCGTCATTATCGGCTTCATACTGCTTAGCAAGTTCATCGGCACCAAAAATGGCGACTGAAAACCCACCGAACCAATCCACAACGCCGGATTCCTTTGGCGCCACGAAATCAGCCAACGCATAATGTGGGCGGCCAGCAGATTTTTTACCCTGTTGTCGCAACGTATGGACCGTCGCCAAAATGTCAGCGCGTTTAACATCGTCATACAGCACGATATCATCGCCATCGGCGTTAGCAGGCCAAAAACCGATCATGCCGCGTGCGGTAAGCAGCCCTTCCGCGACAATTTTATCCAGCATCTGGCGCCCATCAGCAAACAGGCTACGAGCAGCTTCGCCAACAACTTCGTCCTCCAAAATTCGCGGATATGCGCCGTGAAGTTCCCAGGCGTGAAAAAATGGCGTCCAGTCAATCCGGGGTACTAATTCTTCGAGTGGGTAGCCTTCAAAATCCTGCGTTCCTAAAACCTTTGGTCGCGTTGGCATAACTTTCGACCAGTCGATAGCAAACCTGTTCACCCTGGCGTCGTCTATTGAAACACCGCGCGGGCTATCATCTGCACCTTCGTACCGGGCCCGCACAGTGCCATATTCTTCACGCACGCCCTCGACAAACGGGTCGCGCTTATCTTCAGACGTCAGCGCTGAAACCACACCGACGCTGCGCGAGGCATCAAGAACGTGAACTACCGGCCCGTGATAGGCGGGTTCGATTTTAACGGCGGTATGAACTTTGGATGTTGTCGCACCACCGATCAACAGCGGCAGTTCAAGCCCCTGACGCTCCATTTCGGAGGCAACATGAACCATCTCATCAAGCGAAGGGGTAATTAGTCCCGAGAGACCGATAACGTCCACCTTCTCTTCAATAGCGGTGTCCAAAATCTTCTGGGCCGGTACCATGACGCCAAGATCAATGACTTCATAATTATTGCACTGCATCACAACGCCGACGATGTTCTTGCCGATGTCATGCACATCGCCCTTTACCGTCGCCATGACAATCTTGCCTTTAGCCTGATGGGCTAGACCCGATTTTAGTTTTTCTTCTTCGATATAGGGAATGAGGTGACCAACCGCCTGTTTCATAACCCGGGCACTTTTGACGACCTGCGGCAAAAACATTTTACCCGCCCCAAACAGGTCACCGACGACATTCATACCGTCCATTAGCGGCCCTTCGATCACCTCGATGGGACGATCAAATTCCAGCCGGGCTTCCTCCGTATCGTCGATTATGTAGGCGTTAATACCACTGACCAGAGAATGGCTCAGGCGCTTGGCAACGGGTTCTTCGCGCCAGGACAAGTCTTCTTCTTTCTTCGCCCCCCCACCAACGAATTGATCCGCGACTTCGAGCATACGTTCGGTCGCGTCGTCACGGCGGTTCAGAATCACGTCTTCGACACGCTCACGTAGATCATCAGGAATACTGGCATAGACCGCTAATTGTCCCGCGTTAACGATACCCATCGTCATACCGGCTTCGACTGCGTAATACAAAAATACAGAATGCATCGCACGCCGAACTGGTTCGTTGCCCCGGAAGGAGAACGATATATTACTAAGGCCACCCGAGATTTGAACATGCGGCAGCTGTTCACGAATGAGGCGGGTCGCTTCGATGAAGTCGACCGCATAGTTGTTATGCTCTTCGATACCCGTCGCCACGGCGAAAATATTGGGGTCGAAGATTATGTCTTCGGGCGGAAACCCGACCAGATTGACCAATATATCATAGGCCCGGGCGCAAATTTCGATCTTGCGCGCTTGTGTATCAGCCTGACCCTCTTCGTCGAAGGCCATGACAATTACGGCAGCACCATATCGCCGCACCAGGCGCGCCTGCTCAATGAAAGCCTCCTCGCCTTCCTTCATACTGATCGAGTTGACGACCGGCTTGCCCTGAACGCATTTCAAGCCTGCCTCAATGACCGACCATTTCGACGAGTCAATCATCACTGGTACGCGGCTGATATCGGGTTCAGCCGCAATTAAATTGAGAAACTTCACCATCGCCGCTTCGGAATCGAGCAGCCCTTCATCCATATTGACGTCAACAATCTGCGCGCCATTCACAACCTGTTGCAGCGCGACATCCGTTGCCGTTTGATAATCGTTTTCCTTGATTAGCTTTGCGAACCGTGCCGACCCTGTAACGTTCGTGCGTTCACCAACATTCACAAAAAGAGAATCCGGGCCAATATTTTGCGGTTCCAACCCGGACAATCTCAGTTGCCGGTCAATTTCGGGAACCTTCCGAGGCGCTAAACCATCTACCGCGTCAGCGATGGCCCTGATGTGATCCGGAGTCGTTCCACAACACCCACCGACCATATTAAGGAAACCCGACTGGGCGAACTCACCCAATGTCTCCGCCATCATCTCAGGCGTCTCGTCATAACCGCCAAAAGCGTTAGGCAAGCCGGCATTGGGGTGACAGGTGACATAGGTGTCCGCAATACGCGACAGTTCCTCGACATAAGGCCGTAGATCCTTCGGACCCAAAGCACAGTTTAAACCGATAGAAATCGGCTTCACATGACGGATAGAATTCCAGAAAGCCTCAGTCGTTTGCCCCGTGAGTGTTCTGCCGCTCTGATCCGTGATTGTGCCTGAAATCATAACCGGCACTTCAAAATCAAGCGTTTCTACGACGCTATCGATCGCAAACAATGCGGCTTTACAGTTCAAGGTATCAAAAACAGTTTCAACCAAGATGAGGTCCGCGCCACCTTCAAGGAGCGCCAGAACGGCTTCAGAATATGTCTCAACCAGTTCGTCAAACTTTACGTTACGAAACCCCGGATCATTCACATCAGGCGAGATTGACGCCGTGCGGTTTGTCGGACCCAGGACACCCGCAACGAATCTTGGACGGCTTTCGTCAGTCGCGGTAACCGCATCAGCCGCTTCGCGAGCGAGACGAGCCCCGTCGCGGTTCAAATCATAAACCGCTTCTTCCATCATGTAATCGGCTTGAGCTATTCGGGTTGAGGAGAAAGTATTGGTCTCCAACACATCCACACCGGCGTTGAGATAGGCCGTATGCATGTCACGAATAAGGTCAGGTTGGGTCAGAATCAACAGATCGTTGTTGCCTTTAACCGGGCAAGGATGATCAGCAAAGCGATCTCCGCGAAAGCCCGCTTCATCGAGCTCATGGCCCTGGATCATCGTCCCCATCGCACCGTCAATTACAACAATCCGATTATCGAGCTGCGCTTTTAATTTACGAGTTCGCTCGGCGCGAACAGCCGGGTCCATGGCACCGGGCATGGCTTCAGAATTCACCGTCGTATCTTTTAACATCGTGGTACTCGTACTACTCATGCCTAAGCGTCCTTCGCCTCGGTCGTCAAATTTTGAGGCCGCAAGCCAAGAATATGGGCTATGGCATAGGTCAAATCGGCACGATTAAGCGTATAAAAATGAAAGTCGGAGATGCCCTGAGCGTGCAACTGACGGCATTGCTCCGCCGCGACGGTCGCCGCAACGAGCCGGCGGGAGTCTGGATCATCATCAAGCCCTTCAAAGAGTTCTGCCATCCAGCCTGGTACATTGGTCCCAGACATTTCGCTGAATTTTACGACTTGAGCAAAGTTCTGAACCGGGAGAATTCCGGGAACGACCGGCGCGTCAATACCAGCGTCACGGACACGATCCATAAATCTTAAAAACGGTTCCGCACCAAAAAAATACTGGGAAATAGCGCGATCAGCACCGGCATCTAACTTACGCTTTAAGTTGTCGATATCTGATTCAGCGCTTTCCGCGTGCGGATGTCCTTCTGGATAGGCCGCCACACTAATATCAAAATCTGCGATTTTCTTGAGCCCCGCCACAAGATCAGCAGCATATGCATATCCATTTGGATGTGGCTGATAAGCCTCTTCACCATCAGGCGGGTCACCGCGCAGGGCAACAATATGGCGCACCCCTGCTTCCCAGTACTCACGGGCAACGGCATCAACTTCTTCAATTGTCGCATTTACACAGGTCAGGTGGGCCGCCGGCGTAAGACTTGTTTCTTTAAGAATGCGAACGACGGTCGCATGGGTTCGTTCACGGGTCGAACCGCCGGCTCCATAAGTAACGGACACGAAACGAGGCTGTAATGGCTCCAACCGTTGTATCGATGCCCACAAAGTTTCCGCCATTTTCTCCGTTTTCGGCGGAAAAAACTCAAAGGAAACTTTCAGATCACGTGGAGCGCCTGCAGGAAATGGTAATTCAGCCGAAACAGTTTTGGGTGCACTGGACATAGTTAGATTTCTTGCTCTCTTGTCTCTTGGACATCGTTATAGTGGTGAATGGAAAGACGCTTGGCAGACCATAAGGTGACTGTCAGCGGATCTCCCTCCAATTTCTTTATCGGCCCTGCCACCAGGCCCGCTTTCGTAAACCAATCGCCAATTTCCACATCATCAAAGCCTAATCGCAAATGTGCGTGGTCTTCTCTCAAAGCTTCCAGATTGTGAGGCGAGAAATCCGCAACGACCAGAACGCCGTCCCGACGCAATACTCTTGCAGCTTCCGATATAACCCGCGACGGATTTTCGGAGTAATGTAGAACCTGATGAACAATCACACCATCAACAGCTTCATCTTCCAACGAAAGACGATACATATCTCCAAGCCGAACATGGCAGTGGCGGATGCCCATGGTTTCAAGGTTGGCCCGCGCAACCGCTAACATATCGCGTGAAGTGTCTAAGCCAACGCCACGATCGACCCGATCGGCGAAAAGCTGCAACATGCGACCCGTGCCCGTTCCAATGTCGAGTAGGTCTCCTAAACGGTCCGGAAAACATCCAAGTAGCGCAATTTCAACATCACTTTCCTGCACATGTAAGGAACGAACGCTGTCCCACTCTGCGGCGTTGGCCCTAAAATAATCGGCCGCTGCCAAAGCACGCTTTGCCTTAATCTCATCTAGCCGTTCATGGTCCTGGCCTGTCCGCTGGTCTTCTGCTGGCAACAGACTGATCAGCTGTCGGGCAATACGCCCTTCTTCGCCAGAATCATCTGCCAGCCGATAAAACACCCAACTGCCTTCCCGATGTCGGTCAAGAAGACCCGCATCACACAAAAGCTTGAGATGTCTTGAGACCCGCGGCTGGCTTTGGCCCAGAATACCAGTGAGATCACTGACATTCATGTCGCTGGCCGCGCACAGCGCAAGCAAGCGTAGCCTAGTCGGCTCCGCTGCAGCCCGTAAACATGCAAGCACTCTATCCATCAATGCGATCCGCGCGCCAAATTGTCCGAATGTGGTATTTAGGGGACATGAACTGAAGAAATATTAATATATAAAGATATAATTATGTGTCAATGTATGTTAAATTTGATAATAGGCCAAAATGGTCCACTTTTATGACGAGTAGCGAGTTTCCTGTTGACGAAACATATACGGTCCGCATGCTCTACAGTTAACCTGACTGTTGACAGGGACAGGGGGTACCGCGCTACCATTTGCGGTAGATGAGTTTCGATATCCTGGATTTTAATTTTTAGCGTGAGACGATCCCGATGCGACCTAAGCTGATCCACCATCGTTATGTTGTTTTTGTTACCCTTTTGGCAGCAAGCCTTGCCTTTCCACAGCTTTCCCAAGCCGCTAGCGGGCCAGCTGACTTCATCCGCACTGTTGGACAAAATGCCATCAACTCCTTGACGGCTAAGGAGGTCACGCAAGATCAACGAGAGGAACGTTTCCGCAAAATCCTTAATGCTAAGTTTGAGGTAAAGTTAATCGCCCGATTCACTCTAGGCCGTTTCTGGCGCCGTACTAACGAAATGCAGCAGAAGGAATACACGGGCCTATTCGAGGATTTTATTGTCAAAGCGTACGCAGCCCGATTTGCCGATTACCAAGACGTGAACTTCGTCGTTGGAAAGATCCGAAATATAAACCAGCGCGACAATCTTGTTCAGTCAGAGATGGTTCTTATAGACGGTCGCAAGATTCCGGTTCATTGGCGGGTCCGGAACGGAAAAAAATTCAAGATCGTCGACGTTCTAGTTGAAGGGGTCAGCATGGCAATCACGCAACGCGACGAATTTTCCTCGATCATCAATCAGAACGGCGGCAAGATAGACGGCCTTCTCGCCGCCCTCCGCAAAAAAACGGGGAAATAGCCCCTACGAAGCCCGGAACTCTATCCATTCCGGGTTAAAGGCCTGTATTTAATCCGATGCGGCTGTGCGGCGGCAGCGCCAAGACGACGTTTCCGGTCCACCTCATAATCTTCGTAATTCCCTTCAAACCACTCGACATGGCTGTCGCCTTCGAAGGCCATGATGTGGGTCGCTACGCGATCAAGAAACCACCTGTCATGGCTGATCACGACGGCGCAGCCGGCAAAGTCCAATAGCGCCTCTTCAAGAGCCCGTAACGTATCAACATCAAGATCATTTGTCGGTTCATCAAGCAGAATGACATTTGCCCCCGACTTAAGCATTTTTGCAAGGTGCACCCGGTTTCGTTCGCCACCAGATAGTTGCCCGACTTTCTTTTGTTGATCAGAACCGCGGAAGTTAAACGCCCCGACATAAGCCCGGCTTTGCACTTTATGCTTACCGAGATTGACCTCGGCCTCACCTTCAGAAATTTCTTCCCAAACCGTGCTCTTAGCGTTGAGTGAATCTCGTGACTGATCAACGTAGCCAAGCTTTACGCTATCACCGATGCGGAGCTCTCCACTATCCGGTGTTTCGTTGCCGGTGATCATACGAAATAGCGTCGTCTTACCAGCACCATTGGCACCAATAATGCCAACAATTCCGCCCGGCGGCAGTTTAAAATTTAACCCTTCAACGAGCAGACGATCTTCATAGCCCTTCGAAACGTCAACAGCCTCAATCACAAGATTGCCAAGCCGCTCCCCCGCGGGGATGACGATTTGTGCACCGCTCGACGCGGCATCAGCGGATCGAGCCAGCAATTCCTCATAGGAAGCGAGGCGTGCCTTGCTTTTAGCTTGCCGTGCACGCGGGCTGGACCGAACCCATTCAAGCTCTTTAGTCAGTGTTTTTTGACGCGCTCCCTCTTCGCGTTCTTCCTGCGCCAATCTGGCTGCTTTCTGTTCCAGCCAGGATGAATAGTTTCCTTCAAAGGGCAAAGCGCGTCCGTGGTCCAGCTCAAGAATCCAGCTTGCAACATTATCCAGAAAATAACGATCATGCGTAACAGCAACAACCGTTCCTGGATAATCATCCAGAAAACGTTCGAGCCAGGAAACGGATTCTGCATCGAGATGGTTTGTCGGCTCATCGAGCAGCAACATGTCCGGTTTTTGGAGCAACAATCGACAGAGTGCAACACGCCGTCGTTCGCCGCCTGAAAGCTTCGTGACATCTGCATCGCCCGGCGGACACCGCAGCGCATCCATCGCGATTTCGATAGTCCGTTCCAACTCCCAACCCTCTACGGCATCGATCTGTTCCTGCAGCTCCGCCTGCTCTTCGATCAGCGCATTCATCTCATCGTCTTCGAGCGGCTCGGCAAACTTGTTGCTCACCTCTTCAAAGCGCTGCAAAAGCGCGTGCGTCTCCTGCATTCCCTCCAGAACATTGCCAAATACATCTTTATCAGGGTTTAGGTCAGGTTCCTGCGACAAGTAGCCAACCGACGTGCCTTCTGCCGCCCACGCCTCACCGGTATATTCAGTATCCAGCCCAGCCATGATCTTAAGAACCGTCGATTTACCGGCTCCGTTTACGCCCAACACGCCAATCTTCGCCCCAGGCAAAAACGCCAGCGTCACATTTTTAACGATTTCGCGGCCACCAGGATAACTCTTGGATAAGTCCTGCATAACATAGATGTAATTGTTAGACGCCATTAACGGGCTCCGGAAAAGTTATGGGTTTGGCGCGGTTCTATCGCACTTCGCGAACCACTGGCAATGGCGGACACGAATTGCCTTCCCGTCAATTTCAGGGGCGCGAAAACAATCCAGCTGTACGCTGGACGGCAACATAAACGCTATGCGAGACTTCCATCTATGCAAACAGACATTTCTTTCGCGATTGATCGTTACGACCGTCACTTTCCCTTTTTCGACGGCACACTCGATATTCCCGCTTCACTCAATTTAACTGTCCTACAGGCTGGGGAAACTTCATCTCAGCGCGACGGGGCCCATCGGCACAAGAGAATGCTGCAGGACGGTGAATTCGATGCTGCAGAGGTGTCATTTTCTTCATTTATCATGGCAAAGGCCCGTGGCCGGCCCTTTACCGCTATTCCGGCGTTCCCACGGCGTTTGTTCAGTCAGACACAAATGTATGTCCCAACGGAATCAAATATATCCGAGCCAAGCGCGCTGGCAGGCAAGCGTATTGGGTTACAGAGTTTTCAGACCACTCTTGCGGTTCTCGCCAAAGGTGATCTTGCCCATGAGTACGGTGTCGACCTGAAATCAGTGCAGTGGGTAACACGCGCTAATGAAACCGTTGCCTTTGAACCTAAACCCGGCTGGAATATCGAATATGTCGCCGCCGATGCCGATTTAGGCGTAATGTTGGCCAACGGCGATATAGACGCGCTGTTTTTCTCACGAGCGCCCTCCACACTGGAAACAGGAGCTGTACGGCGGCTTTTTCCAGACCCAAAAGCCGCCTGCGCCGAATTCTTCGAGCGCAACGGCTTCTTCCCCATAATGCATGTCATTGCCCTCAAGGATGAGGTAATCGCAGCGAATCCCGAATTACCGCAGCAAATGCTGGCTCTATACGAGCAAGCAAAATCCATCGCCGCTACCTATATGGATGACCCCGGCTGGTCCCAGCTATCCTGGGCGCGAATGGCCCGTGAAGAACAAGCAAAGTTATTAGGTGCTGATGCCTGGCCAGTTGGGCTTGCCCCTAATCGCGCAAACATCGAGCGCTTTATTGGCTATTCGTTTGCGCAGGAACTGATCGACCGGCGGCTCGAACCAGAAGAACTGTTTCACGACAGCGTTCTGAAAAGCTAACGGTCGCTCTGATGTGCAGATGGCTTGCCTATAGCGGACCGCCAATCTTTCTCGACACGGTTCTATTCAAGCCTGAAAATTCCCTTATCCGGCAATCGTTGCAGGCCCGCGAAAGCCGCTCGGTCACAAATGGCGACGGGTTTGGCGTCGGCTGGTACGGGCATCACGACAAACCTGGCCTGAACGGTACTGACGAACCTCACGAGAAAGCCATCCTGATCCTCTCGGAACCGCTGGATCACATTCGCGACAACTGGACCGAAGCCCCCGAAAACAGCATCGTGGTTGCCGCAGAAAACCGCACTTATGTTCTACCCTTACCGGCCAGCGACTGAGATCCCTTACACAACTCCCCGGTCTCGAAAACCGGCGATGGTGTCGGCATCATACCCTGCAGCCTGCAGAACCTCTTCGGTATCCTCACCGCATTCCGGTGTCGCCTTGCGGATGGCAGGATCAGACCCGCTAAGCTGAAACGGCTGACCCACCACGGTCATTTCGCCGCGTTTGGGATGCTCAAAACTACGCGCTATGCCCAGATGTTTGACCTGTGGGTCAGCAAAAGTTTCATCGACTTTA
>CAJJCG010000005.1 GCA_905182615.1 Alphaproteobacteria bacterium UBA2964
TAAGTGTTTGCACAACAGATGGCTCGCCGCTGCCTGACGGGATCAAGGTCGATGCCACGATGCCGATGCATGGCCACGGCATGTACTATCGCCCCATCATTAAACGTTCCGCCCCCGGGAGCTTCCAGGCCAAGGGATTAATGATGGACATGACAGGGTCGTGGGTACTCCGCTTTGACGTCAGACAAGGTGACAAGACTATCCGGATGCAGACCAAATTGATGCTAAAATGATGCGCCGGTTGGGAAAAGCGCTGCTCGTAGTCTCGATGGTCATTTTCGTCACGCTCCCTGCACTCTCCGCAAACAAGATCATTTTCTCGGAAAGTGAAAGGGCGACAATTGTTTCACATGGGCCGTGGCCGCCCAAAATGACGTCAGACCCCAGTAATCGCGTTTCCGGAGACAAGTCAGCCATTACATTTGGGAGAGAGCTATTTCGAAGCCGTTTCCTCTCGACATCACGGCGTCACAGCTGTGTCACCTGCCATAAGCCTAACCTTGCTTATGGCGACGGGCTCGCGCGCAGCACCGGTGTATCAACGGTTGATCGAAACACGCTTTCGTTAGCTAATCTGCGTCTCAACCGCTGGTATGGCTGGGATGGCAGCTCCGATAACCTTTGGGCACAAAGTATCCGGCCGATACTCGACCCGCGCGAAATGAATGCAACGCCCACCCTGATCGCTAAGCGCCTACGCAATGACGCCCCCTTCTCACGCGGCTATCAAGCAACCTTCAAATCATCACCAACCTCCCATGACGATGAACAAATTCTCGTCAATTTAGGAAAGGCCCTTGCTGCCTACCAGGAAACCATCGTTACACCCAAAACACCCTTCGACAGGTTTCGCGATACGCTTGCCAAAACCGACAAACAACAAGTCGGGCAATATCCGTTAGCCGCCAAACGTGGCCTGAAGACATTTCTTGGCAAGGGAAATTGCGGCCTCTGCCATCTCGGACCGAATTTTACCAATGGTGAATTTGACGATGCCCGCATCCGCTATTTCAAACCGTCAGGCGGGATAGATAAGGGACGATTTGGCGGCATTCAGAAGCTAAAAAAGAGTCCACACACATTATCGAGCCGGTTTAACGACGACCCGCGCAAAGCATCGGGTGTCGCTACTCGGTATGTTACGCGTTCGCATCGAAGTTGGGGGCAGTTTAGGGTGCCATCCCTTCGCAATGTTTCAAAGACCGCCCCCTATATGCACGATGGATCGTTGGCAACGCTCGCCGATGTCGTTCGGCACTATTCCAATCTGAATGAAGAACGACCCCATCTCGACGGCAGAGGGCTTCTAAGGCGCCTCAATCTTACAGATATCGAAATCGCCGATATCGTCGCCTTTCTCGAAACCCTTTAGCAGAAATAACCGTCAGGCTTGCCGCCGGGCTACCCCTGGCATCGCTGTTGCAAAGAACAAAACCATCGCCACCACTACGATCGATGGTCCGGCGGGGGTGTCGATTGTGGCCGACGCGGCGAGACCACCCAATACCGACAGGCTGCCGACGATAACGGCATAGAACGCCATCTGCTCAGGTGTTCGTGCAAATCGTCGCGCTGTCGCTGGCGGAATAATCAACATCGAGACAATCAGCATAATGCCAACGATCTTCATGGCGATGGCGATCACAAAGGCAATCATCAACATAAAGATCAACCTCATGGCACTGACTGGCACCCCCTCTACGCGTGCTAACTCGTCATGCACGGACATCGACAGCAAACCACGCCAAATCATTCCCAAAATCAAAAGGCACGCCGCCCCGCCGCCATAAATCCAGATAAGGTCATTTGTCGATACCGCGAGGATGTCACCAAACAAATAGCCCATCAGATCGACTCGGACATTATCGAGAAAAGCTATCGCGACCAGACCCAGCGCCAACATCCCGTGCGCCAGGATGCCAAGGATAGTGTCTGCAGCGAACCGCGGATCACGTTCCATCGAGAACACTGCAGCGGCAATGACGATGCAAGTCGCCACCACACCGATCATCGGGTTAACGCCTAACAAAAGCCCCAACGCAACGCCAAGCAATGCGGAATGGGAAAGCGTCGCACCGAAATAAGACATCCGCCGCCACACGACAAAACAACCAAGTGGCCCAGCAACCATTGAGACGCCAACACCTGCCGCCAGTGCCATGAGAAAAAAATCATCCATGGTCATGCCCATGATGCTGGTGACCGCTCTCTTCTATCGGGGCACCAGTCAAATCATGTTGATGATCATGGTGATGCGTATAAACCGCCATTGCCGAGGCGACAGCTTCCGAACCGAACAATTCCAGATAGGCCGGGTTGCGGGTAACAGCGTCGGGCTGGCCCTCACAACAGATATGATGGTTGAGACATAACACACGATCCGTGGCCGCCATGACGAGATGTAGATTGTGAGAGACAAGCAAAACGCCGCATTGCCGACTGTCACGGATAGTACGTATCAACTCGTATAGCTCTGCCTGCCCCCCAAAATCGACACCAGCGGTTGGCTCATCGAGCACCAGTAGATCTGGATCGCGGAGCAGCGCCCGGGCCAGAAGAACCCGCCGTGTCTCTCCTCCGGAAAGCCCTTGCATCGGCGTATCGATAACGGCCGCTACGCCCACCTCTTCCAATGCACGTTTCATGTCCTCTTCCGAACTCAACTCGCCGAGCCGCAAAAACTGCCGGACATCTATCGGCATCGTTGGATCTATTTCCAACTGTTGCGGTACATAGCCAATGGTCACACCCGGTTCACGTTGGATGACACCGCTATCGCAGTCAATCAACCGTAGCAATGCCCGAATCAGTGTTGATTTACCGGCACCATTGGGACCAACCAGCGTTAAAATTTCACCGGCATTCACGGTCAGGCTAATCTTATTGACGACCGGTTGACCGCCACGGCTAACCGTCAAATTCTCCGCTCGGATTAGCGGTGTCTGGAGCTCGCTATCAATCATCATTCCCTCTGGCCGAACAATCTGCACACTGCCCAATTATTTCCACAGTCTGTTGCTGAACATCAAACCCCAGCGCATCGGCACGTCGCGTTACCGCCCGGTCAATCGCGCTATCATCGAGCTCCGCCACCGACTGACAGTCGCGGCAGATTAGAAATTGCCCGCCATGTAAACGTGCCGGGTCGCCACACCCGACATAGGCATTCAAGGACTCAATCCGGTGAATCAGCCCGTGCTCCATGAGAAAGTCTAGCGCGCGATAAACCGTCGGTGGCGCCGCGTTACGGCGACTACCACGTAACTTCTCGAGGAGTTCATAGGCGCCAACCGGGCCATGGCTCGACCACACCAACTCAAGGACCTGACGCCGCAATGGTGTAAAGCTAGATCCATCCTTTTCACAGCGAGATTCTGCCGCGGCGATTGCCTCAACGACACACTGGCCGTGATCATGGCCATGCGACTGAAAAGGCGCGATCACTTGAGCATCATTGGCCGCATCTTGTATCGATTTTTCCATGGAACTCTTCATAAATTCAGTACGTTATAATATATCATATGTTAAATCCAGAGATGCAAGCCCCATTCATCCGTACAGTCCTTGCCCCGCTTATCTCAATTTGATATTTCGGTAATTATGAAAACAAGGAAGTTATCGATGCGCTACCCTCACCTGCACAAGGGACCAGATCGCCGTTCGACGCGAACGGACAGGTCCGCATTACAGAAACACCTATACGGAATGAGCTCAGAAGAGCTTGCGCATCCCCAAAAAAAGAAAACTGGATAGGTGAATGGATAATTTTAATACCGCGCGGAAGCTCACCGCAGAATTCCTCGGCACAGCTTTTCTCCTCGCGGCGATTGTCGGTTCCGGAATCATGGCGGAAACGCTCTCGCCATCGAATGCCGGCGTTGCATTACTCGCCAACACGGCAGCGACCGGTGCGATACTCATGGTGCTCATCTTGATCTTCGGCCCAATCTCTGGCGCTCATTTCAACCCTGCCGTCACTTTGGCATATTTAATCCGGCGGAAAATCAGCCCGGGGCTCGCGATTATTTATTTTGTCGTTCAGATTGTCGCCGCAGTGGCTGGCGCCATCATTGCGCACGTTATGTTTGAGGCACCATTACTCGAAGCCTCCACCCATGTCCGTACCGGGCCAGCTCAATGGATCGCGGAAATTGTTGCCACTTTTGGACTTTTGGCGACGATATTCGGCTGCGTCAGGTTTCGGGTATCCGCCGTTCCCTACGCCGTCGGATTGTATATCACAGCCGCATACTGGTTTACCTCGTCGACATCATTTGCCAATCCGGCGGTTACAATTGCCCGGAGTTTTACAGACACATTCTCTGGCATTCGTCCCGTAGACATGCCGGGCTTCATCGCCGCGCAGCTCATCGGTGCCGTCCTGGCAACGATCGTCTTTGGCTGGCTACTCAAGCCGCCTAAGGAAACAAAAGGTGATTAGCATTGTGCGCCTATCGAGTTTCCTTGCTGCATTTGCCATCCTGATGTTGGCACCACTTTCCGCGCAGGCCAATGAAAGTACGGAGGTCCACTTCAAAAGTTTCGATGCGGCAGAAACCGAGATTCGTGGCGAACTGTTCCGGCCCACAGTTAACGGATCACGCGCCGCTATTGTCATGATGCATGGCTGCTCCGGGCTCTATGCAAAATCCGGAAAAATGAAGACTAATTCAGCGGCGTGGGTAAAACGGTTTGTGAATTGGGGCTACGTTGTCCTCGCCGTAGACGGGTTTACGCCCCGTGGATTTCGTACAATGTGCAGCAAACGAAAACGGCCCTTGAATTCACTTGATGACCGACCCTTTGATGCCCATCGCGGCCTCGCCTGGCTCGAAAAACAGACCTTCGTCAAGAAAGACCAAATTGCCTTAGTCGGCTGGTCGAACGGCGCCATGGCGGCGTTGTCAGGAGCCAGAGAAAATAAAGCCGAATATTTTGGTGAAGGTCACCGCTTCAAAGCCGTAGCAGCGTTTTATCCGGGTTGCATCACGCTGCGCCGCCGGGTCAACAAACGCTTCCAGCCCTATGCGCCGGTTCTGGTATTTGTCGGGCTTGCCGATAACTGGACATGGCCAAAGCCCTGCATGCGGATGATCAAACAAGCTGCAAAAGATGGTTTTCCTGCGCAATTTGCTGCCTATGAAGGCGCCTATCACGCCTTTGACCACCCGAGCCTGCAGGTAAGAACTAGGATCAGCCGTAATGCGAGATGGAAGAAAGAAGAGCGCAGAGTAACGATTGGATCAAACCCAGCAGCCCGTGAAGCGGCTATCGGAACCCTGCGCAACTGGCTCAGAAAGCGGATCGCTGAATAGATTACGACCACCTAGATTTCACCATCAGATGGACGGTGGTGGCACTGCCGCAAATTCTGATTCGGTAAGACAAAGACGCCCTTTAGCATCCTGCCACAGTTCACCAGCTGCATGCAGCTCACCGAGCGCCCGCGAGAGGGCCTTAAAACCTTCAGCCTCAAAAACTTCCGACAGCGCGGCAAAGTAAACCGGCTCCTTTTCCAAGGTTGCTTTAATGCGAGCAGCCAAATCATTGATATCGACATCAACAGCGGTGCTCGCAGCCCCATCTCCTCCACCGATGTAATCCGAAAGAACGAGTTCATCAGCATAGGCATATTTAATCCGCTCAAAACGCTCACGCGGCAGATCATCAGGAATGGTGGCATCGATGCCACATTTCGTCGTGACCGGCGTGATTCCCGGCGTGATCCGCAGACTTGGATCAAGCGGCTTCGCGCGCAAATCAGGAATGGTGACGATATCGCGATCCGCCTGAACTCTCGTCGCCAAAGCCCATTCAACATCATCGCCATTGAACACATCGATATCTTCATCGACCACAACGACGTGTTTAATATCAGACGCAATCAGGGCTGCCATAATAGCGTGTTTAGCATCGCCCGGTCTTTTACGGATCGACACCACCGCATGGAAATAGCACGAACCGCCCGGTGTAATATTGACATCAACCAAATTAAGATTAGCCAGCTTGAAGGCGCGCCGCACAGCGGCTTCTCGATTGGGTGCCCCAGGAAGTATCACTTCCCACGGCATATGCAGCGCATAATACATCGCGTCTTTGCGCATCGAGATTGCCTTAACCAGCACTTGTGGATTCCAGTGAAGGCCGCCCATCAGCCGCGTGAACTCACCGAACCGGCCTTCCGGCTTGGTCCAACCGGTGGGCAGGATTTCCGCCTCTAGGACAATTTCTGCATCAGCAATACATGGCACGTCACTTGTCTCACCCGGCGTAAGGCGAACCGCCTCACCCGCCATGCCCCCAGCAATAGATAACTCACTCAAACCCAGCGGTGCCCGATAGGTCGCGCCGATGTTTACGGCCAGATGCGTCCCAAGATTAATGGTAATCGGAAGAGCTTCTCCCCGGCGAAAGGCCGCTAGGGCGAGTCTTTGGAGATCGTTAGGCGTAACGATGTCGATCCCTGTGAGATTTTTCTCCCTTACCAAAAATCGATAAATCCCCGCATTGAGGGAACCGTCTTCTGTTTTTGCAATTGTTACCCCAGCCGTTATCATCGGCCCGCCATCATGGATAGAGAAAAGAGGTACCGGCAGTTCAAACAGATCGACATCATCGCCGGTCAAAACAATCTCGCGCACCGGCCCGCCATTAATCGTTTCCGGTTCAATGGGATTGGTAAGCCCAGCATCAAGACGCTTGTAGACTTCGCCATAGGCACAATCAAAGGCCGCGCCAATACGCTCGCGACCATTGGCAATGCCTGAGACCACCGGCATCGCGTAATCATTCACATTGTGAAAAACGAGAGCCTTTTCAGATTTGTCGACAAGCGCCGCAATATGCCGGATATCAACTGGCTTCTGGATATCTTCGACATGGCCCTGCTGACGCAATTTTTCGACCAATTCACGAAAGCTGTAAGTCATTCGTCGCTCCTGCCCAATTTGTTGGTCACAGCATATCCGCCCTTTCGATAGTCGTGCAAATTGAGCAGGATAAGGCAGCAACAAAATGACGAAACACAAGACAGATACAATTGACGCTCTCGACCATGCTGCAGTGATGGTGCATGACCTGCACCTATCAGCACAGACCTACGAACGTTTAGGATTCTGTCTCACGCCGCTGTCACAACATTCGGGTGCTTTGACGCCGGGTGGCGACATTGTGCAATGGGGCTGCGCCAATCACTGCATCATGTTGCAGCAGGGGTATCTTGAGCTAATGGGTGTCATCAATCCCAATCTTTATGACAACAAAATTCCTGATTTCCTGGCGCGATATGAGGGCATTCATATTCTGGCGTTCGGATGCTCAAATGGAGCCACCACCGCCAATCGTCTGGCAAAGGAAGGCTTTGGCGCTAACGGTGTACACGGTCTCGCGAGGTCACTGGATACACCTGACGGTGAGAGGAAAGCTAGGTTCAACCTGGTCCGCCTGCCCCCGGAAGAAATGCCAGAGGGACGCGTGCTCGCCATCGAGCATCTAACGCCTGAGTACCTATGGCAGGATCGTTACATGACACATCCTAACGGCGCTCTTGCTCTCGAAGAGCTTGTGGTGTGCGTCGATGACCCCGCGACCGTCGCCAGCCGCTACGAACGCTATTTCGGAATACCCGCCAAGGAGGAGAGTAATCTATGGTGCTTCACGTTACGGCAGGGACGATTTGTTCTTAAGACAGCAGAGACCTTGCGCAGCGAATTTGGTATAGATGCTCCAACCACGCCCTATGCCGCGGCCATCAAAATAAGAACACAAGCCTTGAACAACACCACAAAGCTTCTATCAAAAAACGGTGTCGCCTTTTCCGACAGTGGTCACGGCATACAAATCCCCGCCTCAGAAGCCGCAGGCGCAACCTTCATCTTTACCGAGTAAATAATGGCATTCGATCTTATCATCATTGGGGCTGGCTTTGCCGGCCTAACGGCCGCAAATCGCGCTGCTGAATCGGGTTTGAAGCCATTGGTTCTGGAAGCCAGCAGCGAAGAGCTTTATCGCTGTAATTCACGCTTCTCGACCGGCTCACTGCACGTTGCCTTTCAGCCTCCCTCGACTGAATCCGCCACGCTCACAAAGGCCATCATCGACAACACCGATGGGGCCGCTCGCAAAGATCTGGCGGAAGCCATTGGGACAAATGCCGCCAGGACAATCGATTGGCTTAAAGAACAAGGTGCAGCTTTCGAGGAGCACCCACGACGTACGGATCACATGCCGATGCTATCGCCGCTGCGGGAAATGCGTGCCGGTCTCGATTGGGAGGGTGGTGGGGCGAACGCCCTCCTCCAGAAACTCGGTCAGCAACTCATTAAGCGCGGCGGTGAATTGCGGCGCGGCACACGTGCCCAAAATCTTTTGTACCAAGATGGTAAAATCACGGGTGTCGAGGTTGTCACCGACCAAGTATCACAAACTCTTTCTACTCGCTCTGTGGTCATCGCCGATGGCGGCTTTCAGGCTAATGCCGAGTATGTACAACAGCATATTGGGTGCGATATTTCTCAACTCCAGCGCCGCAATGCCGGTACCGGCGCTGGCGACGGCATGCGTATGGCAACCGAAATTGGGGCCGCCGCTGTCGGGCTTGACAGTTTTTATGGTCATGTCCTCAGCCGTGATGCGATGACCAATGATAATCTGTGGCCCTATCCACAAGTTGACCTGATTTGCGCGACGAACATCGTCGTTGACGGGAACGGACAGCGATTTGCCGATGAAGGACTCGGCGGCATCTCGGTAGCGAATACCATTGCCAGATTGGACAACCCTTTAACGGCCACGGCCATCTTTGACTCTCGCAGCTGGGAAGATGCCAAGACCACAGACAACGTGCCCCCTAACCCGTCACTGCCTGATGCAGGCGGCACCGTCATAGAAGCGGACACTCTTCGCGAATTGGCAGTCGCTGCAAACGTAAATTCCGCCGGACTATCGGTAACCATCGCGCTCTATAACGAGCATGTAGCCTATAGCGCGGGCGAACCTTTATCGCCGGTTCGTTCCCAATCCACCTATGCAGCACAGCCGATCATGGACCCACCATTCTATGCCATCCCGATCTGTGCTGGGATTACCGTGACCTCTGGAGGATTGTCGGTGAATGGCAAAGGACAGGTCATGGATACCAACGACCAACCAATAACTGGTCTATACGCGGCTGGCTCAACAGTCGGCGGACTAGAGGGTGGCCCCCGTGCCGCCTATGTCGGCGGCCTGATTAAATCATTTTGTATTGGCCTTCTCGCTGCAGAAACGATCGCGTCGGTCCACGGCTCGCCACCCGCCAATTAAAAGACTAAAATAGCGTTCCCGCCCGCCTCTAGCTCCGGTCCCCCAAAGTCATGAGTATTTTCGTCAATTTCAAAGAACGTCTGCCGCGTATGGCACTTGCCCTTGCCGTCGCAATTCCCGCAGGAGCTTTGCTCGCCTGGCTGGAAACGCCCATCCCGTGGATGATCGGCCCGATGGTTGCTGTCGCGACGCTTAATCTGCTGGGTATTAGGGCATTCGCCCTGCCCTATGGACGGCAAATGGGACAAGTCATACTGGGATCTGCAATTGGCATCTATTTCACGCCCCCGGTTCTGGTTGCCCTTGGCGCCAATGCTCTTCCTATCCTATTGACCACATTCTCGGCCTTTGCGATTGGCGGCGTCGGCGCGTTGGTTATGTCACGGGTCTCCGGCGTCGATGGCAAATCAGCCTTCTTCGCCTCCATCCCCGGTGGTTCAATGGCAATGGCCAACCTGGCGGAAAAATATGGTGCGACGATGCCGCCTGTCGCGGTCGCCCACAGCCTGCGTGTTTCCATTCTGGTTATCGTAATTCCCTTTGGCCTGACCTATGGCGGCATTCATATAGAGCCCTCTAGTTTTCGCCCCGAATTCTCTCTGGACTATTCCATCCTTATTCCGTGGCTCGCCGCGAGCCTCGTCCTCGGGGAACTTTCGGAACGTCTGCGGTTTCATAATGGTTGTCTTTTGACACCCCTGTTCGTTGGCGCAATTCTCGCCTTGAACGGCGTAACCCTGTCAGAAGTTCCAAGCTGGCTTACCGATTTTGCTCAGCTGATGTTTGGTTTGATTTTAGGCGAACGCTACGAGCGCGCCTTTTTTGCCAAACACAAGCTGTTCATCCCCTTCGCGCTGGTCAATGCAACGTTCATCATCATTGCATCTGCTGCCGTTGCCTTGGGCATCTGCTGGGCATTTGGCATACCGTTGGCCACAATGATTATCGCCACCGCACCGGGTGGCATGGCAGAAATGGCGATTGTTGCGCAGGCCCTACAAATGGCGATCCCGACTGTGATGGCGTTTCACCTGTTCAGGATCATTATCGTGAACATGGGAACGCAGTATATTTATATCGCAGCCATGTGGGCCCGAGGCAAACGGGGTTCCGAGAACACCTAAGCGAAATAGGTTGTCGCGGCGGCGTACAGTAATCGAGCCGCCAGCAGCGTTAGAATAGTCTGCAAACCAATTCGGAATACTTTCTCGGGCAACTTGTCGAGAACCTTTTTCCCGACAATCGTGCCACAAACGCCGAAGCTGACAAGCCCAACGAGAAGCGGAATATACGGCCCAAACGAAAAACCAAGAACACCAAACAAAATGACCTTGAAAAGATGCTGGGAGGTCATCAATGAAGCATGAGTGGAAACAACCTGCTGACGTTCCTTGCAGGCAGCATTCACAAACGGTGCGACGAGCGGCCCTGTCCCGCCAACAAACATCGTTGCAAAGCCACCAAACACACCGCAGCCAAAGAACTTCGCCGGTCCCGGATTGGAGCTTTTAAATTTCGGGGCCCATGTTGCGTAAAGTACAAAAACCCCAAGGATTGCCTGCAACACCCAGATTTCCAACGCAAAAAGGGTTTTCCCGCCGATATAAGAGCCAATCAGCGTACCAATGACAAAGGCAGGAATAACTGAATAGAGAATGTCACGCCGCATCAGAAACGCCCGAAAACCGTTGGAACCAATCTGAACAACAGCGTGAATGGGGATCAGAACCGTCGGAGGCAAAAACAGCGTCATTGCCGCCAGAACAAGAAGCCCACCACCCAGGCCGAGAGAGGCAGCGACAAAACTTCCAATAAACGAAATGCCGCACAGAGCTGAGAAGCCTGCGATAGTGAGTGTTGTTCCCTCGACTAAGAACGCGACGATGCTTTCCACTGAACCCTCCTGAATGTCGGGCCGCTACTTAGCACAGAGACCAACGGCGTGCACCTTTCCGCAATCAACAGGGAACGGTTGCGGCCAGCGCAAAGCTGGGGTAACTCCCTCCCACACCAGAAGAGAGGACAGTCCATTGCAACCACTTGATCCCGAACAACTCAAATACGTCGAAATCCTTGCTAAACTCATGATGGAGAATGAGGTCTTCAAGGAAGAATATACCGAAGAGGATTTCAACGAAGTGATCGACTGGCTCACCAAGCTACGTGGTCAAATCGATATCACAATCGAAACCCTGCAAGCGCAGGAGAAATTCGAACCGAGTTTGCCCCTAAAGAAAAATTAGAGGAAAGCAATCCCACCATTCGCGGCAAATGTCTGGCCGGTGGTGAATTCCGCATCGTCGGAGCACATGAACAACATAAAGCCTGCATATTCATCCATAGATGCGGGGCGCTGAATCGCTTGTTGTTTGGCCAGATTGTCAAACATCGCGCCTGAAACAGATGGCCGTTCGACCTCGGTTTCGACAGCACCGGGCATAAACAGATGTGCCGTAATATTCCACTCGCCAAGCTCACGCGCCATCGACCGGGTCATGCCGATCATCGCCGATTTTGACGTGATGTAATGCAGGTAGTTTGCCCGACCGGTTGGCACGGTTGTCGACGCAATATTGATAATACGTCCCCATTTCCGTTCTTGCATCGCCGGAACCACGGCCCGCGAACAGAAAAATGCGCCATCGATATTAACTCGCATCGCAGATTGCCACTCATCGACCGGCAGCTCCCAGAAGGGTGCGATGGTGATTTGTGAAAACACCGCCGCGTTATTGATCAGGCAATCGATCCGGCCATAAGTGGACAAAGCGGCTTCTGCCATCGCGTTGGCATCCGATTCTTGCGAAACGTCCGTCCGCACGCAGATTGCCTTGCCACCTTTTTGTTCAATCTCCTGAACAACCCGATTTCCGCTCTCTTCATTGAGCTCGGCAATAACCGGGATAGCGCCCTGAGCGGCAAACTCGTGGGCATAGGTACGCCCGAGCGCCTGACCGCCTCCGGTAATAATAACGACACGGTCTTTAAGGCTTGGATAAATAGCTGTCGGCACAATGATCTCCCTGACTGAATATTTGTTTGAATTATTTTACCAAATTGGAACGGCGGACGCACCCGTGGTTAATTAGTTAGCAATCGTTGAATCAATCCAGCCAGCAATCAAATCGGCGATTTCACCGCTGTTCTGTTCCAGCATCATCATATGCCCGTTCCCGGCAATGCCACGATCCGGCAGGTAGCAGAATTCCGCCGCCGCCCCAATTTCTCGGAGCCAATCGGCAACCGCACCGTCGACGTCCCGCGTATGATCGCGGTCGTGATCAGCAGTGACGACCAGAATAGGCTTATTGGTAAAGGGAGCTGTGTTCGTAACCTTGAGCTGGCTGCCCGCTATATTGCCGCGCTCGTAGGCTAGGCGCGGCGGCGTACCGCTCAGGCTCGCTGCATAAACACCAATGCAATCTCGCGGAAACTTGTCGCCGCCTCCGATGAGCTTATTTTCAACAAGGTCCTGGTTGAAGGGCGTTGGTTGATCCAAATCCACCCGACGCTGAAACGCCCCGCGCTGAACCACGACGTAGCTATCTGTCTGCTCCAAAATTTTGGGCTCATCTTGAATGTTACCAGGCGGCGACGGCGCCACACCGACAACGGCTTTGATACGCCGGCCAAAATTTTGCACCAATCGCCAGCCATACGCCCCCGACATCGAATGGGTCAGCAACACACATGGTTCCGGCAATGTTTCAATAAACGCGCCAATCGTCTTACACACAAAATCACCGGTAAGGTCGGGATACTCGACGCGCCCGCTACGCCCCATACCGGGCCAGTCGAGCACGTGGACCAGATATCCGAGTTTGGCAAAATGCTCCGCCCATCCTTCACCGCCATCCGGTTTTTTGAGATAGCACGTGCCAGTATGTCCCCCGCCATGCATTAGGACTAGCGGCGGTTTTGTCGTTCCTTGATCTGGCGTCAGGTGATCTACCCACAAGGCCGGATCGGTCGCTGCGTAACCGCAACTGTATGAAATTTCTTGCATATCGCTTCCGCATTCAATGGAACTTGATTGTACGCAACGATGACACGAGATGCATCCTTCCCTTGACGAAAATTGAAAGCCGCCCCACCCTCCTCTAAGGTATTCTCATTGGCATTGCGAAAGGATGCATCCAATGGCAACTAACCCCACAATAGCAGAACGTGCCGACGCGCTT
>CAJJCG010000006.1 GCA_905182615.1 Alphaproteobacteria bacterium UBA2964
TAACGTTGGCGACGTTGCGTAGTCAGGAAATCGCGCGCTTGGAGCCGCTGCTCACAGAAGAAAATTTTGAGGGGGTAGTAGCCCACAGGAATAAAAAAGGCGAAACGATCATTTATATTGTGTCGGATGATAATTTCTTTCCGCTGAAATCGACGCCTCTTCTCATGTTCCAGCTGCGCGACTGATGGAGATTTGCAATCAGTATACTGATTAGGCCCGATCCAGCGGTTTTGTTTGGCGCCCTAATTTGTGTGTGGTTGCGATCAATTCATTTAGTTGCCGCACGTGCCATTGATCGCGTATTGATGGCGCATGGCCGGAAGAAACGGAAAAAATGGTGAGAGAAACAAGCCTCGTCCGAGTTTAAAATCTGACGACGAAGCGTTGTTTCTGTCGGCGATGAAGGATGTTCAACGCCCTGCAGGCGGTGTAGAAAAAATTGAAACCGTTGAGCCTTCAGAGCTCGGTAAACCGCCTTCGACACAAACCACAGCTTTTCGCGCGACCCCCACGCCGCCGGGCCCTAAAAAATTATTACCGCTCGCGACAGGCCGCTCCGGCGATGTTGACGGCCGGACGCTGGACAAGCTTAAGCGCGGCAAACTTCGCCCTCAGGCGCGGCTCGATTTGCATGGCATGACCCAGAACGAAGCTCATCGGGCGCTTGTGTCATTTATGGCCGACGCACAGGCTGAGGGAAAGCGCTGTGTGCTTGTCGTTACCGGGCGGGGACGCCTTAGTGAGGGCGGCGGTGTTCTGCGGAATCAAACGCCGAATTGGCTCAATGCTCCTGCAATTCGGTCACGTCTTCTCGCTTTTGCAACGGCGCAACCACGCGATGGCGGTTCGGGTGCGCTTTACGTATTATTGCGGCGGGTCCGGTAATTTTTACAGAATAAACTTACTAAGATCGGCGTTCTTGGCGAGGTCACTGACTCGCTCGCGTACCGTCTCTGCTTCGATCACGATGGTTTCGCCACCGCGATCTGTTGCCGTGAAGCTAATATCATCCAGCAATCTCTCGAGGACTGTGTGTAGTCGACGCGCGCCGATATTTTCGACCGCGCGGTTTACGTCGGCGGCAACCGTGGCGATCTCGCTGATGGCGTCGTCGGTAAATTCCAGTTTTACATCCTCGGTGCCGAGAAGGGCAATATATTGTCGGATCAGGCTTGCCTCTGGTTCAACCAGAATGGCTTTTAAATCGTCGACTTCCAGAGCTTTGAGCTCGACCCGGATCGGCAGGCGTCCTTGTAATTCGGGTAGCAGGTCAGATGGCTTGGCGATGTGGAAAGCGCCCGATGCAATAAACAGGATATGATCGGTTTTCACCTGTCCATGCTTGGTTGAAACCGTGGTACCCTCGATTAAGGGCAGGAGATCGCGCTGTACACCCTCACGGCTGACATCGCCACCATGGCGCTCGCTGGCAACACAGATTTTGTCGATTTCGTCAAGAAAGACGATGCCGTTTTGTTCAACAGACTCTGTCGCTTCGCGAACAATTGACTCCTCGTCGAGAAGTTTATCGCTTTCTTCGGCGATAAGCAGCTCGTGCGATTCTAACACCGTAACCTTGCGTTGCTTGGTTTGACCGCCGAATGCCTTGCCCAACATATCATTTATATTGAGCATGCCCATCTGCGCGCCGGGCATGCCGGGCACCTCAATCGTCGGCATCCCACCACCGCTGCTATCGGTTAGCTCTAATTCGATTTCTCGATCATCAAGTTCGCCTTCGCGGAGCATTTTGCGGAATTTCTGTTTGGTGTCATCGCCGGCATTTTCGCCGACCAGCGCCTCAAGAACGCGCTCTTCAGCGGCCAGCTCGGCCTTGGCGGTGACATCCTTGCGGAGCCGCTCGCGGGTCTCGTGGATGGCTACTTCCATCAAGTCGCGGATGATTTGCTCTACATCACGACCGACATAACCAACCTCGGTAAATTTTGTCGCCTCCACCTTAACAAAAGGCGCCTGGGCGAGACGCGCAAGTCGCCGGGCGATTTCGGTTTTACCAACGCCGGTCGGACCGATCATCAAGATATTCTTGGGTAAAACCTCGTCCCGGAGATCGTCTTCGAGTTGTTGTCGCCGCCAGCGATTTCTCAGCGCAATTGCAACGGCGCGCTTGGCGTCTCCCTGACCGACGATAAAACGGTCAAGCTCTGATACGATTTCGCGAGGGCTAAAACTAGTCACCTTTGGGCAAACTTTCCATTGTTACATTTGTGTTTGTATAAACGCAGATTCCAGCCGCAATGCCCATGGCCTTGCGCGCAATATCTTCCGCTTCCATCCCGTCAATATCGTGCAGGGCCTGCGCGGCTGAAAGTGCGTAAACGCCACCTGACCCAATACCGATGAGTCCAAGATCGGGCTCAAGAACATCGCCGGTGCCGGTCATCACCAGTGAGACGTCTTTGTCCGCTACCGCCATCATGGCTTCCAAACGCCGGAGATAGCGGTCTGTCCGCCAGTCCTTGGCGAGATCGACACAGGCGCGGGTGAGCTGTCCCGGGTGCTGTTCCAGCTTGGCTTCAAGGCGCTCGAACAGTGTGAAGGCATCGGCGGTTGCGCCTGCGAAGCCCGCAATAACGGAGCCATCGCCAAGCGGGCGCACCTTGCGGGCAGTTGCTTTAATGACTGTTGCGCCAAGGCTGACCTGCCCATCGCCCGCAATAACGACTTTGCCGTTCTTGCGCACTGACAGGATTGTCGTACCGTGCCAAAGAGTTGGATCGTCGTTCGCCATAGTTTGCTGTCCCTTCGGGGGCTCAATTATGCTGAATTTGCGTGAGGATCAAGGGGCGTCTCCCCACCATGTGGTTGTTGTGCCCTGTGGGTCAAGACGGGTAGGTGGTCTTTCTGATTTAAATCCAGCAGGAAAACTGAAATGGGGAAATCAGAGTACCGGCAATAATTTCGTTTTCGCCCGGGACCAACACTGTCCGAAAGCCGATGCTGCTGCCGCCCAGCAGAGCGCCATTAACGATTGTGCCGTTATGGCTGCCGCAATCCCGTACGATGATGCCATCCTCATCCTGATCGATCATGAAATGCCGCCGCGAGAGCTGAAACGGCTGGTTGTCCGAGATTGCTAATGAAACTGGCGGGCCCATTGCTTCTGAGGTGCGTGAGGATTGTCGCCCTATCAGGAACGGAAACATGTCAATTATCATCGAATCTTTGCCGATTTGGCGGATAATATCGGGCCGAACTGCGGCAAACCGGACACTCTGTTTGGCCAAAGTCATGGCGCAAGCCTGGGTGTCAGGAGCTGATGCCGCAGCCATCGACTGTTCTGTCGTAGTTTGATCTGTGATCTGTCTATGAGGCGTTTAGATAGCAGCTTTGACGCTTTGGTTGGAGGAAACGGCGGTAAGGACTTCTGCTGAAGGCATGATCTGGACGGCAGCCTGTCCCCGGGCATGTGCCATGATAGGCTGGTTTGGTCCGCCCATGGCCCCGGCCGCACTAAAGATAGCGCCCTGTCCCGCGACCCTCTCAGTGCCATTAATTGTCGGCTGTGGTGTTGCGAGGACGATAAGGTCATTGATTATAATATAGACGGAATCCGGCGCATCCCCAACGTCTGAAGACGAACTTACCATCGTTTAAGAAACGCTCAAGCATAGGCCGCGCAGGCACGCTGGCTTGCAATTGTTTGTGCCACCCCAAGGCCCGACGCGAAGGAATTTCTAAATTTGGTAAATTTTGCAATAAAAAAACGCCTAATCCAGTTAATATGATGGTAACCGAAAGACTGGCCGTGTTCTAGCAGGCCTGCTAGAACGGCGCCGCTAAGTAAAAGGATTCTCCAAATGCGTGAAGGAAGTGTTACCCGTAAGACCAAAGAAACGTTGATTGAGGTTCGCGTAAATCTCGATGGTTCCGGTACCTACGATATTTTAACCGGAATAGGATTTCTTGACCACATGCTGGAGCAGCTTTCACGGCACAGCATGATGGATCTGTATGTCCGGGCGGAAGGCGACCTTCATATCGATTTTCATCACACGACCGAAGATACTGGAATTGCGATTGGCCAGGCCGTTAATAAGGCGCTGGGCGATAATGCGGGGATAACCCGTTTTGCCTCGGCTTATATTCCGATGGATGAAACGTTATCGCGTGTCGCGCTCGATATTTCGGCACGACCCTATTTGATTTGGCGAGTTGATTTTTCGAAGCCAAAGCTCGGCGATATGGATACAGAGCTATTTAAAGAATGGTTTCAGGCATTTGCGCAAGCGGCGGGGATTACGCTGCACGTTGAAAATCTATATGGCGAGAACAATCACCATATTGTGGAATCATGCTTTAAGGGGTTGGCGAGGTCATTGCGAGCGGCGATGACAATCGACCCAAGGGCGGCAGATGCGGTGCCGTCGACCAAGGGAACGCTCGGCGGTTAATTGTGCGTATCTATATGGTTCATGTTACGCTAGGCGCCGGTAATTCTGATCCAGACCCAGTGTTGTTGAAAGACGGGTTTTCATTTTTTGCTTTTCTGTTCACAGGCCTCTGGGCGCTTTGGCACCGCATGTGGTTGGTCGCCGCCCTGCTTTTTTGTGGCGGGGGTCTTTTGGAAGTGATTCTTGCCTTCAGCGGCTCGGCAGACGAATTGGGGTTCATCGTTCGATTGGCATTTTGTGTGATTGTTGGGTTTGGCGCCAATGACTGGTTAAGTGCCTCTTTGGAAAAGCACGGTTATAACTTGGCCGGGGTGGTCGCGGCGCCCCGATCTGATGCGGCCTTGCGCCGATGGTTTGATCTACAAGGTTTTGCTGGAACGTGAAACGCTCTGATTTGGGTTCCCAATCATGAAAGTTGTTGTTGTCGATTACGGATCGGGAAATTTGCGGTCCGCTGCGAAAGCGCTTGAGCTTGCGTCTGCAGAAATTAGCGGACAGTTCGAAATTACGGTCACCGGTGATGCCGCCGATGTGAGCAAGGCAGACTATATTATCCTGCCGGGTGTCGGTGCTTTTGGTGACTGTATTGCCGGTCTTGTGAAGCTGGACGGTATGATCGACGTTTTAAATGAAACAGTTATCTCGGGTGGCCGTCCGTTTCTCGGTATTTGTGTTGGTATGCAGCTCATGGCTGATCGTGGCATTGAGCATGGCGAGCACCTTGGCCTCGGGTGGATTGGTGGTGATGTGTTGCCAATCGAGCCCGTTGGTGAGGCATTAAAGATTCCACATATGGGATGGAATGAGCTCCAGGTGGGAACGGGCGATCACCCGGTACTGAACGCCGTTTCGAACGGCACGCATGCATATTTTGTCCATAGCTTCTCGATGCGCTGTGCTGATGATGACAATGTTCTGGCAAGGACGGAGTATGGCGGAGCAATCACGGCAATAGTTGGCCGGGATAATATGATTGGGACACAGTTTCACCCAGAAAAAAGCCAGGCAATGGGACTTGCAGTTCTCAAAAACTTTCTTAAGTGGCGGCCATGACCAAATTTTTTTGGATAGGGTGGCATTGAGATGAACGAGGCCGAACCCAGCCTTTTTGTAGATCAGGCATATGACCTCTCAGATAGCGATATTGCAGATTTGTGTGATGCTGCAGAATCTGCAATTCTGGATGGTGGTGGGTTTGGCTGGTTGAAGCCACCGCCCAGAGACTTGCTCGAACGCTACTGGCGCGGCGTGCTTTTGGTGCCGGAAAGAGAACTGTTCGTCGCGTGCTATGAAGGTCGTGCTGTTGGGTCGGCTCAGCTGGTTCGCCCCCCCCGAAACAATGAAGCGCAAAATGGTATTGCGACAATTACGACAAATTTTGTGGCGCCATGGGCGCGCGGTCACGGGCTTGCCCGCGATCTGACCGTCGCCTGTGAAAAGTCGGCGCGTCAGCACGGCGTACGTTTTATTAATCTTGATGTTCGGGAAACTCAGGATGCCGCTATTCAACTCTACGAGTCATTGGGATATGAGCGCTGGGGCACTAATCCCAACTACGCAGTTGTCAACGGGAAGACAATTGTCGGACACTATTACACCAAGGCCCTGAAGAATGGCTCTGGGAAAAAGGGACGCGCTAAATGATTTTGTTTCCGGCAATTGATCTTAAAGACGGGCACTGTGTCCGGTTGCTTCGTGGTGACATGGGTCAAGCGACGATCTTTAATCCCGACCCCGTTCAACAAGCGCAGGAGTTTCAGGCCGCCGGGTTTGAATGGCTGCACCTCGTTGACCTAAACGGTGCGATTGAAGGCAAGCCTGTTAATGTGGATACCGTCGCGAAGGTTGTTTCATCGGTTGAGATGCCGGTGCAGCTTGGCGGGGGGATTCGAAACCGGAAAATTCTGGACTATTGGATTGAGGCTGGGGTTAGCCGGATCGTCCTCGGGACGGCGGCGTTGTCGGACCCGGAATTCGTCACTAAGGCCTGCGCCGATTACCCCGGTAAAATCGTCATCGCCATTGATGCGCGCGACGGCAAGGTAGCGGTCGAAGGTTGGACTAAAGATTCTGGTGTCCGAGTTCTCGATTTGGCTTTGCGGTTTGAGGAAAGCGGCGCTGCGGCAATTCTCTATACCGATATAAATCGTGACGGCGCGATGGGCGGTGTAAATGTCGAGGCGACAGTAGATCTGGCCTTTGCACTTACCACGCCGGTAATAGCTTCGGGCGGTGTTTCCTCTCTCAACGATCTCAAGGAACTCAAAGAAAAATCGGCCGCTGGGATTGAGGGAGTCATTTGTGGCCGCGCTCTTTATGACGGACGCATAGAGCCCGCTGAAGCGATCGCAATGTTGCGGGATACAAAGGCCGAAGGCCGCACCTGATGCTCAAAATGCGCGTCATACCTTGTCTGGACGTGAAAGAAGGGCGCACTGTTAAGGGTGTAAATTTTGTCGATTTGATCGATGCCGGTGATCCCGTTGAGCAGGCTAAACTTTACGATGCGGCGGGCGCAGACGAGTTGTGTTTTCTCGACATAGCGGCAACGCATGAAAATCGCGACACCCTTTTTGATGTAGTGTCGCGAACGGCAGAACAATGTTTTATGCCGCTAACAGTTGGCGGAGGTGTGCGGGCAACAGAAGATATTCGCAAACTTCTGCTAACGGGGGCTGACAAAGTTTCCATTAATTCAGCAGCGGTAACTCGTCCCGAATTGGTTGGCGAGGCGGCAGAAAAATTTGGCTCGCAATGTATCGTTGTTGCGATTGACGCCAAACAGACAAGCCTTGGCAAATGGGAAATATTCACCCATGGCGGTCGCAAGCCGACGGGGATCGATGCCGTTGCCTGGGCGGGCCGGGTGGCGGATCTCGGTGCTGGTGAAATTCTCCTCACTTCGATGGATAAAGACGGCACAAAATCTGGGTTTGATATTGCTCTTACGCGCGCAGTTGCCGATTCCATAACGATCCCAGTGATCGCCTCTGGTGGCGTTGGCACGTTAGGCCATTTGGTTGATGGTATTCGGGATGGTCATGCGACAGCCGTTCTTGCGGCGTCGATCTTCCACTTTGGCAGCCACACGATTGCTGAGGCAAAGGCTCATATGGCTGCTGCCGGTGTTGCTGTGCGCCCGGTTTTGGTATGATAATGTTTCAACCAGCGAGGCGGTCCGATGACTGACAGCAATAGCAACATTGAAATTTTGCAGCGGCTTTATGCCGTCATTGAAGCGCGGAAAGACAGCGACGGAGATTCATCTTATACCGCGTCATTGCTGCAGGCGGGCATGCCAAAGATTGCTCAGAAACTTGGCGAAGAGGCGGTTGAAACGGTGATAGCTGCGACAACCGGCGACGATCAAGAGCTTGTCGGGGAAAGCGCCGATTTGCTCTATCACCTGCTTGTCGTTTGGGCGGCGAAGGGTATTACGCCTGATGACGTCTGGGCCGAACTGTCGCGCCGTGAAGGCACATCAGGCATTGCCGAAAAGGCATCGCGCAAAAGCTAGCTTGCCAAGCAGGTCTCAGAAAGTAGCCGGAACAAACATCATGTTCAAATACGACGATACTAATATTTTCGCAAAAATCATTCGGGGTAAGCTTCCCAGCGACAAAGTCCTTGAGACGGAGCATGCGTTGGCGTTCCACGACATAAACCCGCAGGCACCGATTCATGTGCTGGTGATTCCTAAGGGACCTTATGTTTCGATGGATGATTTCACGGCCAATGCCAGCGCCGAAGAAATAGTCGGTCTGTGGCGCGCGGTCGGTGAGGCTGCTCGGTTATTGGATTTGGTGGAAGGTGGGTATCGGGTTATGTCGAACCATAGCGCCAACGCTCATCAGGAAGTTTTTCACCTCCACATTCATATTCTGGGTGGTCGGCCTTTGGGGCCGATGCTCGAAGGTGGCGACATCCCACCGAATGGAACTTGGCATCGGCCTGCCTGAAATCTCTTAGCACGGTAGACCCGATTAACCCGCCTGTCGTCGCCTCTCCCGCCGCTTTTATGCAGCGGGCTCTTGATCTTGCCGCCGCAACGGAAAACGCAGGCCGCGGAAATGCCTATGGCCCGGTGATTGTTCTGTCGGGTAAGATCATCGGCGAAGGGGCGAACGTGATCTATGCCCACCACGATCCAACGGCCCACGGCGTGATGAAGCCGATCCCGCCTGCCCGGGCGACCGCGCTGACATAGGTGGCATCCGCGAGCCACATCATGCCGCCGCAGATCAGCGGATGATCGATCCCGAAAAGATCGGTGATCCGGGTGCGGAAAATTTGCCGTGTCATGAATTACTTTCGAAATACCGGGGCGCGTTTTTCCATGAACGCCGTAAAGCCTTCGGTAAATTCGTCAGCGCCGAAACAACCGGCCTGCGCCAGCGCCTCCATTTCCAGCGCTTCTTCCAGTTTGACCGGCGCCAACCCAAGCTGCTGCTTGGCGATTGCAAAGGCGAAAGGCGGCATGGCGGCGAGGGTCCGCGCCCGTTCGATGGCGATTTCCTCCGCCGTGCCCTCGACCACCAGTTCGTCTGCAAGACCGAACGCAACCGCTTCTTCCGCCTTGACCATCTTTGCATAAAGCAAGATCTGGCGCGCCTTGGCCCCACCGGCGCGGCGCGGCAGCGTATGCAGAATGCCATAGTCGGGGATCAGCCCAACCTTGAAGAACGGGAACCCGATGGTGCCGCCTTCGGCGACCACCGCGGTATCACCCAGCATGGCGAGCCCGGCGCCGGCGCCGACGGCAAAACCTTCGATGGCGGTGACGACCGGCTTTTCGGCCTCGGCGATCAAGCGGACAATCTGGTGATTGGCCTTCATGCGCGCCCGTGCGCCCTTGGAATTCAGCCCTTCCATGCTGGCAATGTCCCCGCCGGCGCAAAAATTCCCGCCCTCGCCGGTCAGCACCAGCGCATGGACCGCCTCATCGCCCAGTATGCCGGGCAGCTCGGCGATCAGGGTGTTGCGGACTTCGTCGTTCAGCGCATTGCGCTTGTCTGGCCGGTTGATCGCAACGCGGGCGATCCCGTCGGTGCGGCGTTCGATATTAACAACTGCCATTAGCTTTCCCTTATTCCGTCCCGGACATCGTTGGGGCGGCAATATTGCCGGTTTGGAAATCGGCGGCAAGGCGCCGGCTCTTCGCGTAACACGCTTCAATTGCGTCCCAAAGTAGAATTTCGATCTGAATGTCGTCGAGCGCGTTAATTTCTTGAATGCCAGTTGGCGAGGTCACATTGATCTCGGTTAGAAAATCACCGATCACGTCGATTCCGACGAACAGAAGGCCGCGTTCTTTGAGGGCTGGTCCGATGGCTTCACAAATCTCCTGCTCGCGAGACGTTAGCGTTGTCTTGCCCGCGGAGCCGCCGGCATGGAAATTCGCCCGAGCATCGCCAATTGCTGGAATGCGCGAAACGCCGCCGACCGGAACGCCGTCTACCAGAATAATGCGTTTATCGCCTTGCCGGACCTCAGGCAGGTAGCGCTGGATAATGATCGCTTCGCGATATTTTTCAGCAAACATTTCCAGTAACGCGCCCATGTTCTCGTCATCAGGGGTAATGTGAAAAACATCAGCACCTCCATTGCCGTATAGAGGTTTCACGATGATGTCCTTGTGCTCATTGCGGAAGGCATGAATCGCCGCAATATCTGACGTGATCAATGTTGGTGGCAGGATGCCATCGAAATGAGTGACGAAGAGTTTTTCCGGGGCGTTCCGAACTTCTGCGGGGTCGTTGACTACTAATGTGTCCGGATGAATATGTTCCAGTAAATGCGTAGCGGTTATGTAAGCCATGTCGAAGGGCGGGTCTTGCCGCATCAATACAACGTCTACCGTCGATAGATCGATGATCTCTTCCTTGCCCGCGGAGAAGTGGTTTCCGACTTCCCGGCGAACTTCAATCGGTCGAGCCCGCGCGAATAGTTGACCATCCCGAAATGCCAATTCGGATGGAAGATAATGATAAAGCGAATGGCCACGCTTTTGCGCTTCCATCGCCATCATAAAGGTGCTGTCGGCACTAATATCGATCGATTCTATCGGGTCCATCTGGATCGCGACGGCTAAGCTCATGTCTTCTCTCTATTCTGCTGGGGCGTGCTGATCCTAGTTAAGCCGCGAGCGGACCTGATGCAACAGTGTCGCGGCTTCCTGGCGCCGGGCTTCGTTTGTGGACTGTGCCAGGAATTCTTCCAAGACGGTCGCCGCACGACGCAGATTACCAATGCCCGCATAAAACTCGCCGGCTTCCTGTAATAATTGCAGTCGCCGGGGGGCAATCAACAGCATCCGATCCATAATCTCGGCGGCTCGTTCGGGGTCGTTTCCGGAAAGCGCCCGAAGCTTAATATTATTAAGCAACCTGATCAGGGTGTCGCGGCTGCTGATCGGTGAATAGTGACCCGGCTGCAACTCGGCATCTAAGCCAGCCATTTGTTTTAACAACGCTCGAAGGTCGGCTACGTTACGTTCTATTCCACCATTGAATGGGTCAATGATACTGCGCACTGTGCCGCGTTCCAGCCTGATCATTAAATGGCCGGGGAAATTTATACCTGTTGCTGCCCATCCGAGTCGATGAGCAACATCGAGATAAATTATCGCAAGTGCGACGGGCAAGCCTTTACGGCGATCAATCACATTTATCAAATTTGCGTTTTGGGGGTCGTCGTAAGTGTCGGCATCCCCCAGATAGCCTCTGTCCGATGTTATGACGTCTGACAGAGCCCGCATCCGCTTTGTCACGTTATGTGTTGAAGTCCCCGGAACTAATGCGGCGACATCTGCGGCAATTTTGGAAAGATGCTCACGATAGACCATCAGATCTGCATCGGGTTGATCAAGCGCCGCAAGCAACAAAGCGGTTTCTCCGATATCGATGTCGTTATCTTCTTGGTCGCCGAATGCTTTCAGCGCGGAAAGAATTTTTGTGCTCCCCGCTGTATACCTAGCAGTCATTTGTTTGTCGCCCGATTCACTTTGCGCCGGGGATTATTTTTCATGATCGCGTGGCTGACGATGCGTCGAACATATTTTATTTGGCGGGCATGATTGCGCACACGTTCAAGCTCTGCTGCGTTTTGCGCAATGCCCATCAAATAGACCGTCCCGCTAACCGTATCTATTGAGTAGTTTATTGAGACAACTTGGTTGTCCAGAGTAAGTAGGGTTTTTAATTTAGTAGAGATCCAGCTGTCACGTGCAAAACCGGACGTTCCGCCCGATGAGGTCGCCTGAATTTCGTTTATGACTTCTTTGACGCCAGCTGCTTTCCAGGCAAGCCGGACGGCGTCGACGCGCATTTTTGGTGTCGGAACGGAGCCTGTCAGCAATACGCGTCCTTCAGATATTGAAATATTGGCACTGGTTAGAAGCGCTTCACTATGGCCAAGCCACAAAGCGCTAATTTGGGTGCCGATCGCAAGGTCGCGGGCGGCATTATTGAGGCCGCGTTCTTCAGAGGCGGCGGTGGCAACAGATGCACCGACGCCAATGGCGGCCCCAAGGCAGCCACTTAGAAACGGTAATGCGGCGAGCAATAGCAACAGAAAACTAAAAACCCGAAGATCAAACCTGGCAGCCATAAAAGTTATCCCAACCTCACCTAACGTATTTTGCACACGCTCATGAACCGCGCCAAGCGTTCATTACATGGTGCGGCAATTTTTTGGGGACAATAAGCAAAACATCGAAGCGTAGAAGAGAGTGCTGTGATTTGGGGTGGGATTGCAGAAAGGCAACTACCGCCTAAGTTATAGGTTGCTGCTGACGGGGCGTTACGGATCCCATTGCCTGTTCAGACCTTTGCCGGGCTTTTGCCTCAATAAAAACCAGGGTCCGTTCCCGGGCGGCGATGATATCAATCTCGCCGACTGGGCAATGGTAGCGCCGGGCAAGGATACGATAGAATTTTATACGGAGAGTCAGGACCGCGATGGTTTCGGCCCAGCGTCCGGCGGCTTCTCGTCTTTGTCTTTCGGTTTTGCTCGGGCCTCGGCCCATCTTTAACCGACCCCGTCTTCCGATTGTAATTGAAGGGCGCGTTGGTAAAGCGGACGACGCGGCAACCCTGTTGAGCTGGCGACGGCGCTTGCAGCATCTTTGACGCTTAATCGGATGAGAGCCTCTTGTAGCAAACCATCGATTTCTACTTCTGATGGGGCCGCTGTCTCCCCCGGCGGTCCGACAACGATTGTTACCTCCCCCTTCGGGGCAGGCGCGGTTTCAAACTGCGCAGCCAAGCTGCCTAGCGACCCGCGTGTCATTTCTTCGAAGCGTTTGGTAATCTCGCGGGCGATAACCGCGTCTCGATTTCCGAGCAGGTCAGCCATGTCTGCCAGAGATTTTGCAAGGCGTTTCGCCGATTCAAAAAAGACCAATGTTGCTTGTACGGTAGCGGCTTGCTCCAGTGCTTTACGGCGTGCCGCTGACTTATTTGGCAAAAACCCTTCGAACATAAATCGGTCTGTTGGCAAGCCTGATACGCTCAAGGCCGCGAGAGGTGCAGATGCGCCCGGAACCGGGATCACCTTTATGTCGCTGTTAAGTGCTGCATTGACCAATCGATAACCGGGGTCGGAGACAAGGGGTGTGCCTGCATCCGAAACCAACGCCACAGTCTCGCCCGAATTCAATCGCTCAATCA
The DNA here is from genome assembly GCA_905182615.1 of Alphaproteobacteria bacterium UBA2964. Lineage (GTDB taxonomy): Bacteria > Pseudomonadota > Alphaproteobacteria > MPNO01 > UBA2964 > UBA2964. The sequence goes on from CAJJCG010000006.1 coordinate 13,085, forward strand.
GAGCTGGCGTCGCCCGGTCCGCGTTATGTTCGTGATACGGAATGAGCTGCGCCGTCAGTCCGAATTCGGATTTGAGCTTGCCGGTGACCCTGGTGTCTTCGCAGGCAATGACGTTAGCAGTTCGTAAAACGGCGATAGCGCGCAAGGTGATATCGCTTAGATTACCAATTGGCGTGGCGACAATATGGAGACCAGGATCGATATGTGTTGCAGAGAGTTTACTTGCCAGCATCTCAGCGATAGGCTCGCCTTTGGTTGGGCTGGTGGGGGTCACCTGGTTTGGAAGATCGCCGGATGTATTGCATGAGCCCGTTTCGTTTTCTGCGCTATAGCGCATTGTTTCAGTGTAGGGACCTGCGCCGGTCGTCGGCTGCCGCATGGTTGGGAGCTCTCTGCATTGGGCTCGCGGCTTGCGAGCCCCCTAACGTTAAGAACGTGCTGCAAACGACGCAAGCCCGACCCGCAAACAGCGCCGCTTCGCAAGATCCGAAAGCTTATGTTTCGCCGGTGACAAAATCAGCCGTCAATCCGTCTCTGGCATTTCTGCCGTCCGCGCCAAAAGTAACACTGACGCCACCCGAAGGTATCCGCGACCAAGTTCCGATTGGTTTGCTTTTGCCCCTGTCAGGCCGGCATGCAGGCTTGGGAAAATCGTTATTAAGGGCTGCACAGTTAGCAATGTTTGAGGTCGCCGATGATAACTTTGTTCTGTTGCCCCAAGACACAAAGGGAACGCCGGACGGCGCTGTTGCCGCGGCACAGCGGGCAATTGAAATGGGTGCTCAGCTCCTTGTTGGACCGGTCTTCGGAAGGTCGGCGCGCGCCGTAACGCCCCTGGCCTTAAAGGCGGCGGTTAATTTAATCTCTTTTACTAATGATCGTGGGGCGGCGGCAAAAGGGGCGTTTATTTTTGGTTTTTTGCCAGAGGATCGGGTCCGCCGCGTCGTTTCCTATGCGGTATCGCAAGGTGTACAGCGCTTCGCGGCCTTAATTCCTAATGGCTCGTTCGGAGATCGCATCGCTGCTGATTATGCCAAGGCTGTCGGGGAAGCAGGCGGTGCTCTCGTCAGAACGCAACGGTATAGTCAGGGCACCTTACCTGCGACCGAAGCAGTAAAACAACTGGGTAATTATCGCCAGCGCCGAGCGGCGCTTCTTGCGGAACGAGGGCGATTATCGCAGCAGGGTGGTGCCGACTCCCTGCGAGCCCTAAAGCGGTTGGAGAAAAAGGAAACACTGGGTGATGTTCCTTTTGACGCCGTTCTGCTGCTTGAGACCGGGCAGTCTCTAAGAGCAACCGCACCGCTTTTGCCCTATTATGAAATCGATACCAGAAAGGTTCGTATTCTCGGCATTGATGACTGGTCATCGCGATCATCGCGCCGCGAGCCTATGCTCGCTGGCGCCTGGTATGCGGGCCCCTCACCCGTTGCTCATGCGGACTTTGTAAAGCGCTTTACTGCTGTTTATAAAAAATCGCCTCATGCACTGGCGGCTTTGGCCTATGATGTGACGGCGCTTGCTGCGGTCAAGGGTGGCAAGGGCGCCGGAGGGTTTGGTCTTGACCAACTGACGGCGGAGAGCGGATTCGCCGGCAGTGTCGGACTATTCAGGCTTCGTCAGGACGGAATGGTCCAACATAGTTTTGCGGTAATTGAAGTTCAGCCTGACGGCGTAAAGATTGTCAGCCCGGCGCCGGAGTCTTTCGAGATTGTGCAAAAACAAGCGCCCAACGTATCTGCTATGCCTTCTGACGTCGAAACTGATGTCGTTATTAAACCGCTAGGTCAGTAGCGCCGCCAGTATAGCGTTTAATCTAAGGCGGCCTTCTGAGGTCGTGCGCAAACCCGCGCTGTCCAGAATTAGATAGTTTGCCGTCAAGAGAGGCCGCAGCCGTCGCGGTTCCAACGCGTCTTCCAGCTCCATGCCAGTGCGTGCCCAGAAAACATCGCGGGATAATCCATTGGTCAGCCGAAGCCCCATCATGAATATTTCTTCGACCCGGCCGTCGGCATCAATCGCGGTCCGGTTTCGAGTCGCGTGCCCCGATGCCTCAACTTCTTCTAACCAGTTTTCCGGTCCAGGTATCTGTTCTGTCGCATGAACAGCGTTGTTGATTGTCAGGCGTCCATGGGCCCCAGGACCAGCGCCGACATAATCGCCACCTTCCCAGTAAGTTATATTGTGGCGGCATTCAGAACCGGGGCGGGCGTGATTGGAAATCTCATAGGCAGGCATTCCATGTTGATCACAAATTTTCTGAGTGACGTCAAAAAGCTCTGCGGCGTTGTTCTCCTCGGGCAGCACAAAAGCGCCAGCCCTTTCGTCAGCGAAAAATGGCGTGCCTTTTTCGATTGTCAGTTGATAGAGCGACAGATGATCGCCGGCGAGGCTAAGTGCTTCTTTCAATTCGTTGGTCCAAGAGCTCCTGGTTTGTCCGGGGCGGGCATAGATAAGGTCAAAGGAAAAACGCGGGAAGGTTTGCTCGGCAAGCTTAAGGGCGGCAAGGGCCTGATCGCGATCGTGTCCGCGGCCCAGAAATTTTAAGGAATCATTGTCTAGCGCTTGAACGCCGATGGAAACGCGATTTACGCCGGCGGCCTTAAGGTCTGTAAACTTGGCCGCTTCAATGGATGTTGGGTTAGCTTCTAGGGTGATTTCGATGTCGTTAGCAAAAGACCAATGTTTGGCGGCGCTGTCTATGACGGCGCCGGTCGTTGTGGGGTCCATGAGTGATGGCGTGCCGCCGCCGAAAAATATGCTCGTCAGCGTTCGGCCAGATGTTTGATTAGCCCAATAGGAAAGCTCTGCCAGAAGAGCATCGCGCCAACGAGTTTGATCGATGGTTTCCCGGACATGTGCGTTGAAGTCACAGTACGGACAGCGGGATAGACAAAACGGCCAATGAACATAGAGCGCGAGTGTGTCGTCACCAGCCCTGTCGCTGTTTTCGTCAATCGGCAAAACAGGCGCGGGTCAGTTTGGTGAAGGCGTCGGCGCGATGGCTAATCGCGTGCTTGGCATCGGAATCCATTTCGCCAAAGGTTTGGTCGTTTCCCTGCGGCAAAAACATCGGGTCATAGCCAAACCCTAAATCACCACGAGCCGGGCAGACGAGCGAGCCGTCTACCCGTCCCTCGAAAGTTTCGCAATGACCGTCCGGCCAACACAAAGCGAGCGCGGCCACAAAATAAGCGCTGCGGTCGTCGATGCCGTTCAGGCCCTCTTCGACCAACCCCATGGCTATATCGAAATCCTTCGCCGGTCCTGCCCATCGTGCCGAGTAAATTCCTGGATCGCCATTCAGCGCTGGAACCACAAGACCGGAATCATCGGCCAGTGCAGGAAGGTCAGCGACCTCGGCAGCGGCGAGGGCTTTTAGTTCGGCATTTGCGATAAAGGTCGTGCCGGTCTCTTCCGGTTCGTCGAGCCCTAAGTCGCTGGCTGAGATAACCTCGATATTATAGCGGCGCAGCAGCTCTTCAATCTCACGGACTTTGCCCTGATTGTGACTGGCAATGACCAGTTTGGGCTCAGAAAAATGGCGATGATTGGCCACGACAAAATTTATCCTGCGTTAATGGCCGCCCGCTGCAAAGCGGTCAGCTCTTCGACGCCTTTAAAAGCGAGATCAAGCAATTGATTAAGGAGGTCGCGGCTGAAAGGGTCCTCTTCTGCGGTGCCCTGGACTTCGACAATGCCGCTATTGCCGGTGAGTACGAAATTAGCGTCGGCTTGAGCATTTGAGTCTTCAGGATAATCGAGATCGAGAACGGCGGTGCCATCGTAGATGCCGCAGGACACCGCAGCGACAGAACCACTCATCGGGATTTCCTTGAGCTTACCGTCGGCGACAAGCTTGGCAAAAGCGATATGCAGCGCGACCCAGGCGCCTGTGATGGAGGCAGTGCGGGTGCCACCATCGGCCTGTATAACGTCGCAATCGAGCCGGATCTGGCGTTCGCCCATGGAGGAAAGGTCAGTTACAGCTCGCAGGGACCGGCCGATCAAGCGCTGAATTTCCTGGGTCCGCCCGCTTTGTTTGCCGCGTGCTGCTTCGCGCCCGCTGCGGGTGTGGGTTGATCTTGGCAACATCCCGTATTCAGCGGTAACCCAACCCGTTCCTGAATTTCGCAGAAACGGGGGCACATTTTCTTCGACCGACGCTGTGCATAAGACGTGCGTGTTGCCAAATTTTGCCATGCAGGAACCTTCCGCATAGGGGCTGAAGCCAGGCTCAAGGCTGACGGCCCGCATTTCATCAAAGGTGCGACCGGAAGGACGGCTACTCATCTTGGCGATACTCCTGTTGGTACCCAGATATGGGATGTTGCGGCGCAAGCTATCCTGCCGGGTCGTGATCGTCTAGCAAGACATTCCGTGATCCAGCTTATTGACGCTGAAATTCCGCATCACTACATTCCTCTAATATTGGGAATTGGCCAGACACGGCCCAAATATGGCCCCTACATTACGATGAAATCCGTTCCACGCAGCATAATCAGCGAACTTAACGATCGTTCGCGGACAGTTTTTTCAGAAATCGTTTCGTCCTATTTGGATGATGGCGAAGCCGTGGGGTCGCGCACTCTTTCCCGTCGCCTGGCTGATCCGTTATCGGCGGCCAGTGTCAGAAATGTTATGGCCGATTTGGAAGAGCTCGGGCTGCTCTATTCAGAACACACCTCTGCAGGGCGCTTGCCGACCGATCTGGGGCTGCGCCTGTTCGTCGATGGGCTCATGGAGATTGGCAGTCTTAGTGATGAAGAACGACTAACGATTGAAAGCCAATGCAATTCGGCGGGTAAGAGCATCAATGAAGTTTTGGAAGAAGCTTCGGGTGCTCTGTCCGGCCTGTCACGCTGTGCTGGTCTTGTTGTCGCCCCGAAAAGCGACCGCGCTCTTAAGCATATTGAATTCGTTAGCCTTGGCGATGGTCGGGCGCTGGTGGTGATGGTTGCTGAAGACGGGTTTGTCGAAAATAGGGTTATCGACATGCCGATCGGGACGCCACCCTCAGCCTTGGTTCAGGCCGGCAACTATCTAAATGCGCGTCTCGCGGGTCGAACGCTGGAAGATGCTGGCCGGATGATTGAGAATGAAATTTCAGAGCATCGCGCTGAAATAGATGAGTTAACCCGCGGTTTGGTTGAGGCAGGTCTGGCGACGTGGTCTGGTGGCGACGATGGCGGTGCGCTGATTGTTAAAGGGCATGCGCGGCTTCTTGATGATGTAAGTGCGGTTGCTGATCTGGAACGCGTGCGGGCGCTATTTGATGCTTTGGATACGCGTGACCTGATGGCGCGGCTGTTGGGTCTCACACAAACCGGCGATGGGGTGCAGATTTTTCTTGGTGCTGAAAACAATCTTTTTAATGTTGCGGGTTGCGCAATGATCGCTGCACCGTTTACAGGAACCCGCGGCGAGATTGTTGGCGCCGTCGGGGTGATCGGTCCGGCGCGCATAAATTATGCTCGTATAATTCCGATTGTTGATTACACGGCTCGGGTAGTTGGAAAACTGCTTGGCTCAAAATAGGACTGAATGGTGGATACGAAAGACGAAGAACAACAAAACGGCCCCACGGAAAACGTTGCCAATGAAAACGGCGTGGAAAAAGACCCGTTGACCGAAGCAATGTCTGAAACAGAGGCAGATCAGACAGCAGAGGCTCCTGACGGCGACGCTGAAAATGAAGATGACGTTGTAGCGGAGTCGCCTTGGGGGGAAGGTGGCCCCGAGGCTGAAATTGCTGACCTTAAAGATAAGCTACTACGCACCCTCGCTGAGAATGAAAACACCATTCGCCGTGCCAAACGCGAACGCGAAGACACGGCCAAATATGCTGCGGCTAATTTTGCGCGGGATATGCTGACCGTTGCCGACAATCTGCAGCGGGCCCTCGATGCGACGCCTGATGGGCTTCGTGATGGCGATGACCAGAGCAAGTCTTTTCTGGAAGGCATTGAGCTTACCGGTCGAGAACTTCTCAGCGTGCTGGAGCGACACGGAATCGAGCGGATTTCGCCGATGGGGGAAAAATTCAATCATGATCAGCACGAGGCGCTTTTTGAGGTGCCAACCTCTGATTCAGCTCCCGGAATGGTCATGCAGGTTATTGAAGACGGGTTTATGATCCATAGCCGTTTGCTGCGTGCTGCCAAGGTAGGTGTTTCGAAAGCAATAAGTTCGCCCGATGAAGGTGAAGGTCACAATGTCGACACGACGGCCTAGGTTGCTTTAGCGTCGGGCCTCCCGGCTTTGGAATGTTGTGTTGTCGTCTTTGCCTTATAACAAGCGGGTGTATTACCAGATTATTTCCCAGAAACCTGGGAAATATCGTCCTGTCCAATCGGTCGTTAATAAATAGGTAATATCTGTTTGCGGGGGTGATATCCGCAATCAGGCGTCATACATGGCATTTGAGTGTGTAAAGCAGCGGAACAGCGTGATGATGGACCGAGGAATGGAGAACGGAGAAACTATACCGAGAAACAGTATAGACCCTGTAACCAATGTTTTTCGTCGAATTTTGGCGGATTGGGCCAAAAGAAGAGTTAGATAATATCGTTTTCTAGTATCGAGGCCCAGTGAGGTTATTTGTTCCAAATTGATCGGGTTTGTCGTATCCAGCTTCGGCCCATTGTCAAAATCACCACTTGAATTAGGTTGGGACGTTCGGTCGGTATAGAGTTGATAGAATCATCGAGCTAAATTGGCCGGGAAAACTGGTATTCTTGAGACTTTATCGCACTTATTTGCAAAAAATTCGCCAAAATGCAAAAAAACATGTAGAAACACCGCCGAAGAGTGCTTGCGACCCCTAAATATCGTGCCTATATAGGCCTCATACGCCATCGCCAAATATCAAGTCTCGGCACGGTTTTTGAAACATCATCATTTGGGGATCTAGCTGGCGCCGGACATTCGGGCTGGCGAGGTTCGCCACGAAACAAGAGGGCACAATGGCCAAAGTTATCGGTATCGATCTCGGAACAACCAATTCCTGTGTTGCTGTCATGGAAGGTAGCGAAGCACGCGTAATTGAAAATAGCGAAGGCGGTCGGACGACCCCCTCGATGGTCGCGTTTACGGAAGACGGCGAACGTCTTGTTGGCCAGGCGGCGAAGCGCCAGGGTGTTACCAATCCGGAAAACACGCTGTTTGCAATCAAGAGGTTGATTGGCCGCCCGTTCGACGATCCCATGACATCGAAGGATATGGACCTCGTCCCCTATTCGATTGTTAAGGCCGATAACGGTGATGCTTGGGTTGATTCCCGAGGAAAGCAATATTCGCCGAGCGAAATTTCCGCCTTCATTTTGATGAAGCTGAAGGAAGATGCGGAAGCGCATCTTGGCGAGGATGTTACCGAAGCCGTTATTACGGTCCCCGCTTATTTTAACGACTCGCAGCGCCAGGCAACAAAAGACGCTGGCCGGATTGCTGGTTTGGATGTCTTGCGCATTATCAACGAGCCGACCGCCGCTGCCCTGGCTTATGGTCTGGATAAAAAAGAAACCGGGACCATCGCTGTTTATGACCTTGGTGGCGGTACGTTTGACGTCTCGGTTCTCGAAATTGGCGACGGTGTCTTTGAGGTTAAATCGACGAATGGTGATACCTTCCTCGGTGGTGAGGATTTTGACGCCAAGATTATTGATTATCTTGCCGAAGAATTTAAAAAAGAGCAGGGAATTGATCTGCGGTCAGACAAGCTCGCTCTGCAGCGTCTGAAGGAAGCCGCTGAGAAAGCCAAAATTGAGCTGTCATCCGCAACGCAAACTGAGGTGAACCTGCCCTTTGTGACAGCGGATGCCAGTGGGCCGAAGCATCTCAATATTAAACTTACTCGCGCCAAGCTTGAAGCGCTGGTCGAAGACCTTGTTGCCCGGACGATTGAGCCCTGCAAAGGTGCCTTGAAGGACGCTGGACTTTCTGCTGGTGAAATCGACGAGGTTATCCTGGTCGGCGGCATGACCCGCATGCCCAAGGTTTTCGAAGCGGTGAAATCCTTCTTTGGTCGCGAGCCTCATCGTGGCGTGAACCCTGATGAAGTTGTTGCTCTTGGTGCCGCAATTCAGGCCGGTGTTTTGACCGGTGACGTCAAAGACGTTCTGCTTCTTGACGTGACACCCCTGTCGCTTGGTATTGAAACGCTGGGTGGTGTGTTTACGCGGTTGATCGATCGCAATACGACGATCCCAACGAAGAAGAGCCAGACGTTCTCGACGGCTGAAGACAGTCAGAATGCGGTAACCATTCGTGTGTTCCAGGGTGAACGCGAGATGGCAGCTGATAATAAAGTTCTTGGTCAGTTCGACTTAATGGGTATCCCTGCTGCACCGCGTGGTGTGCCGCAGATCGAGGTGACCTTCGACATTGATGCGAATGGTATTGTGAATGTCGGCGCAAAAGACAAGGCGACTGGCAAAGAACAGCAGATCCGTATCCAGGCGTCTGGCGGTCTCAGCGAAGATGAGATCGAAAATATGGTTCAGGACGCCGAAAGTCATGCCGAGGACGATCAGGCTCGTAAGGAAAGGGTTGAGCTGTTTAACCAGGCCGACGGTTTGGTTTATGCGACAGAGAAAAATCTTACCGAGCATGGTGACAAGATTGACGAGGCTGATAAAGCACAGGTAGAAGCTGATATCGCAGGCTTGCGCGAAGTTATGGACGGCGAGGACAGCGAGGCTATCAAGGTTAAGCTTGAGGCGTTGTCGCAATCGTCAATGAAACTTGGTGAAGCTATGTATAAGGCCGAGCAGGAAAGTGCTGCCGAAGCTGGCGATGGTTCTGCTGATGCTGGTGGTGCTAGTGCTGCTGCTGACGATCCGACGGTTGTTGACGCTGACTTCGAAGAGGTCAAGGACGACAAAAAAGACAAGTCAGCTTAGGTGATATTGTAGACCCGTCGTAATCGTGCCGGAGTTCGCCTAATGGCTAAACAGGATTTTTATGATGTTCTGGGCGTCGCACAGAACTCGTCAGCCGACGAAATCAAAAAAGCCTATCGTAAAAAAGCAATGCAATATCACCCTGATCGAAATCAGGGTGATGATGCGGCTGAACAAAAGTTCAAGGAAGCCGGCGAAGCCTATGACATTTTGAAAGATGATCAGAAGCGTGCGGCTTATGATCAATACGGCCATGCCGCTTTTGAGGGTAATGGCGGTGGCGGTGCCGGCGGCGGCGGCTTCTCTGACATTTTTGATGAAATGTTTGGCGATTTTAACGGACGGCAACAATCCGGTGGCCGGGCCTCACGGGGTTCTGATCTTCGATACAATCTAGAAATCTCACTTGATGATGCGCATCGTGGTCGCGAGACCCGGATACGTGTTCCGACTTCTGTCAGCTGCGAAACCTGCAGCGGATCAGGAGCCAAAAAAGGCACAAAGCCATCGACTTGCGGTACCTGCCAAGGGCACGGGAAGGTCCGCGCTAGCCAGGGTTTTTTCACGATCGAGCGCACCTGCCCAACCTGTCAGGGCGAAGGCCGGGTAATCGCGTCACCGTGTGGAGATTGCGGTGGCAGCGGCGCCGTTCGAAAAGAAAAGACTTTAGAAGTAACGATCCCAGAAGGTGTTGAAGATGGCATGCGGATCAGGCTTTCGGGAGAAGGCGAGGCCGGTGGTCGCGGCGCTCCTCCGGGGGATCTGTATATTTTCATCGCTGTGGGCGCCCATCCATTATTCCAGCGTGATGGCGCTGATATCTTTTGCGCGGTTCCGATACCAATGACAGCGGCTGCCTTGGGCGGCTCTGTCGAAGTGCCCTCTATTGATGGTAGCCGTGCTAAGGTAACCATTCCCGTTGGTGCGCAATCAGGCCATCGGATGCGGCTGCGCGGTAAGGGTATGAGTGGGCTGCATGGCAAGGGCCGTGGCGACATGTATATCGACCTGCAGGTCGAAACGCCGGTCAATCTGACCAAGGAGCAAAAAGGGAAGCTCCAGGAATTTCAGGATACGCTGAAACCGACCGGTAAGGGGGGCGGCAAATCGACCAGCCCCGAATCTGAAGGGTTTTTCACCAAAGCCAAAGAGCTGTGGGACGACCTGACCGATTGACGTCTTATAGACGGCATCTCTAAAACCATACTGTATTTTATGTGGGTCCCTGAATTCGATCTTTGGGATTGGCGATGTATTGTGCGTGTTCGTAGATAAAGGAACTTGATATGACCGAGATGAAGATTGGTGTTGTTGGAGCCTCCGGCCGTATGGGCGGCGCTGTTATCCGGCAGGTGACTGAGACCGATGGCTGTGTCGTTTCTGCTGCTAGTGAACGGGTAGGGAGTGATGCTATCGGTAAGGATGCCGGGGAGGTCGCAAGCTGTGGTCATTTAGGGGTTGAGATCGTTGATGATGCCGCCGCTATGTTTGATCAAGTTGATGCCGTCATCGAATTCTCGGTTCCTGATGCGACCGTTGCTCATGCAGCGCGAGCTGCAGATGCGGGCTGCATTCATATCATCGGTACGACCGGACTGACGAAAGAAGATGAAGCGTCACTTGAAGGCGCAGGAGAGAAAACGACGATTGTTTACGCACCGAATATGAGCATGGGGGTAAACATTCTTTTTGCCCTGACCCGTCAGGTTGCTTCTATCCTCGATGAAGATTTCGATATTGAAGTTGTCGAGATGCATCATCGTCACAAGGTCGATGCACCGTCTGGCACGGCTCTCGGGCTCGGTCGTGCCGCCGCTGCGGGTCGCGGCACGACACTGGATGAGTCGGGTGTTTTGTCGCGCGAAGGAATTACGGACCCGCGCGATCGGGGCACAATCGGATTTGCAACATTGCGGGGCGGCGACGTTGCGGGTGAGCATACGGTGATTTTTGCCGCGGATGGCGAACGCATTGAATTGACCCACAAGGCCGGGTCGCGGCAAATCTTTGCGCGGGGCGCGGTACAGGCAACGCTTTGGGCGCGGGATAAAGATAAGGGTCTTTATTCGATGCTGGATGTATTGCAGCTTGGTTAAGGCTATTGGGGGGCGCCTTCTTGCGCTGACACTTCTCGACCAATCATGGCTAATTTTCTAGCCGGGCCCCATCGGTATTTTGTGTCCAGTAAGCCTGTTGCCCGGACCGCGCGGTGGCAGGGAATTATGTAAGCAACCGGGTTCGCACCAATCGCACTGCCGACGGCGCGTGCGGCACTTGGCTTTCCAATTGTTTTTGCTAGACCGCCATAGCTCATAAGGGTTCCCGACGGAATTGAAAGAAGAGCCTGCCAAACCTTTATCTGAAAGTTTGTTCCGACAACGGAAATGGGCAAAGGGGTGTTGGACTCGCTCGGATTGAATATAGCCTTGGCGAGCCCTAAGGTTTTATCCGAGGCGGTGATAAATTCGGCCGCCGGTAATTGGCTGCGAATGGCATCAAGTGCGGTGTCGGTATTTCCATCTTCGATAAATTGCAGGCCGCAAATACCGCGATCCGTAATCGCGATGACGAAGGCGCCGTATGGGCCAGTATGGGTGCCATAGTGAACTGTCAAACCCTTTCCCCGCACTTTCAAGTCGCCGGGTGTCAGCGCTTCAATGGTCACAAATAAGTTGTGTAGCCTTCCCGGTTCTGAAAGCCCCGCTGTCAGGCTTGCGTCCAGAACGCTTTCGCTACGTGCCAGCGCTCTTTTTGCTTCCTCCAGACTGAGAGACTGCATGAACCGCATCGGGCTCACGCCGGCCCAGCGTGTAAAGAGACGCTGTAAATGGTGTGGGCTGAGATTTGCCGCCTCCGCAATTTCTTCGAGAGAAGGCTGATCACGGAAGTTCTCGTGCAAGAACTGTATCGCCCGTTCAACGTGTTGGTAGTCTCGTGTCTGCTGGTCGCTGTTTTGTCTCATGGGCTAAAGGATACGGAGCATAATTGTATTAGCCCACCCGCTGTCCGCCGTCATATAAAGGCAACACCAGCGGTAAAGCTGATGACACCGATCACAGTCATTAACAGAAAGAATCCCTGTGGGCCGAGGTTCGTATTTGGCTGCAAGACCGCATCGAATCGGACAGGTGGGGTTTCTTCTGAATCAAACTCATCCGTTAACGTTTGTGCATCCCTGTTCATGGCATTTAGCTTACCGAGACTCTTGAGTTGCGCAACAACTATCAAGGTTAGCAAATATGGTTAACGGGATGATCCGTTGGTCAGATTAGGGTAAAAGAGATGCATGGTTATGAAACGCGCGAACATCGAAGAGTTTTACCGGCGTCTGGCGGAGGCTGATCCTGAGCCCCAAGGCGAGCTAGACTATATCAATGTGTACACGTTGTTGGTTGCCGTGGTGCTGTCAGCGCAAGCGACAGATATCGGGGTAAACCGGGCAACGAAGAAGCTTTTTGAAATTATCGATACACCGGAAAAAATGGTGAAGCTTGGCGAGACTAAGCTAACCAGCCATATAAAAACGATTGGCCTGTATCGGACCAAGGCTAAGAATGTCATTGGGTTAAGCGAGCTTTTGATTGCGGAGCATGGCAGCGTGGTACCGCAGGATCGTGATGCGCTGGTTAAGCTGCCCGGCGTTGGTCGCAAGACAGCCAATGTTGTTCTCAACATCGCCTTCGGTGAGCCGACGATAGCGGTCGATACGCATATTTTCCGTATTGGAAACCGTACCGGGATTGCGCCCGGTAAGAACGTCGATGTCGTTGAACAGGGGTTCCTGAAAAAGACGCCCGAGACTTATATGCTCCACGCTCATCATTGGCTGATCCTGCATGGACGATATGTTTGTAAGGCGAGAAAGCCCGAATGCCCTAAATGTATTGTCGCTGATCTTTGCCAATTCAAGGCCAAGACAATGGTTACCTCCTAGAAGGTTCAAGTGTTAGCTCGTTGCCTTTGTAATGAATTTATTCCGGAGCGTGTTTAGACAATTTGCGACCGGGGCACTGGGGCCTTGAGGTGTTCGGGCCTCAATAAATGTCACCTGTAAGGAGCCTGCTGCGCCAGAGCCTTTGGGTGGGTACAGATATAAATCCAGTAGGCAGCTCTGATCCCGATAGCGCCAGACTTCAGCCGGCGGATCACGGCGTTTGAAACTTGGCACCCCAAGTAACCTTATGAGCCGCTCTTGGTTTTGGCCGATCAGCCTGTCGGGTGACAGTGGTTTGGAAGCCTTGTGCCCACCATCAGGGGGACGCGAGGCTGTCTGATCTCTTTGATTGCTTGAGGCGCCGCCTGACGGGATGTCGGGCGTGGCTGTTACGGGTGTATCCTCTACGGCAACGCAAGCGGATAGTAATAAGGCGGCGGCTATTATAAATAAACGCATACGCTTATCGGCCTGAAATACAGCAGAGAGAATAAATTTGGCCTATTCGGCTTCGGGCAGAATTTCTATTTCGCCGGAAATTTCTCCACCACGCTCTACTTCCATCTGGCTCGCGCGGACCTTTCCCGTTACCCGGCCAGTTGACCTAATAATCAAGAGTTTACGGGCAGTGATGTTGCCTTCAAATGTGCCGCTAATTTCCGCGATCTCTATTTCTGCTTCTCCCTTAAAAGTCCCAGATTCAGCAATTTCGATCTCGCGACAATCTTTCATGTTGGCTTCGACGCGGCCTTCCACGACGAGCTTTTCACAAGCGCTGATTTCACCATTAAGGGAAATTTCACGACCGACGATAAGTTTTTTACTGTCACCGTAGGCTCCGACAGAGCGGTCTTCGGCGAGTGTTCCGGAATATTCCCGAGCGCGCCGAACGATCGCCGGACGCGCGCCTTCCATGCGTGATGGCATAATGGGCGCTGCCGTTTCTCCGGGAGGGCCATTTGGTGCGGCCGCACCACTACCTTTTGCTTGATTATCTGCGTTTTTGGGGAGCATTTGTTCGATCCTTTCCGACGTAGGGACTTACTCGATTGCCGCGGGTGATGAATTTGTGCTGCTAATTACGGCATCTTTATAGGGAATTCTCTCGAAGATATGGAGCATATAAGCCGCCGCAACAACCGGCATAAACCAATTTACCACCGGAATCGTTAGAAGCGACGTGATAATCATCCCCGCGATACAAAGCTGACTACGATGTTCTCGCCAAATTTTTCTTACGGCATCGGGCTCCAGCCGTCTCAATGCGACCAGCTCGAAATATTCGCGCCCCAGGAGATATCCGTTAAGTCCGATGAAAACAAAAATATTTATGACGGGAATAAAGAATAATGGCAGGAAAAGCAGATTTAAGGCGATGACAATACTGGTGTATCGCAGCCCGATAAGAACAGTCTCTGACATAGCTTGAGGCTGTGGCGGTGGCAAGTAGGGGTAGTGTTTTTTTTCAACAGCCCGCGCGATTTTTTCCAGCATCAGCGAGACCACAAACATCATTGCACCTGGAAACAGCAGAAATGCGACCACGACTGCCGTGGCGCCACCAACGAAATCAACAATCCACTCAAGCCATCCGATGCCGAAAAACCGGCTTGAAACGATCAACCACCAGGTGAAGGACAGCAAAAGGACAAAAATACCGATTGCGTAGAGGAGAGACCGGCCCATAACGCTTCGGAAATCGGGGTCGGGAATTTGCCCGATCGCTTTAAAAAAAGAGGATATCATTTGATCATTATAGCTCGGCAATTACGGGAATAGGAACGAAAATGGAATTGGCTCTTGGCGGATTCAACCCGGTGACTATACTCGCCGCGCTGAATGTCGGAAGGAAAATAAATGACCAACGCACGCTATAATGTAATCGGTGTCGGCAACGCCATCGTTGATGTAATTTCTGCGGCCCCGGAAACACTTCTTGAGGAGCTCGGGCTGGATAAAGGCGTGATGACGCTAATCGATGGCGATCGGGGTGAGCAGCTTTATGCCGCGATGGGCGCTAAGGTCGAGACCTCCGGCGGCTCGGCGGCGAACACGCTCGCAGGCATTGCCTCATTGGGCGGAACGGGTGCCTATATCGGCAAGGTCAAAGACGATGTGCTCGGCCGGGTTTTCCGGGATGATCTCATGAAAACCGGTGTCGATTATCGGACGGCGCTGGGTACAGACGGGCCGCCAACAGCGCGCTGTTTGATTTTTGTGACATCTGATGCCGAGCGTACTATGCAAACCTGTCTCGGTATTTCAGTTGAGCTGGGCCAGGGCGACATTGAGAAAGAGGCTATTGCGGACGCGGAAATTACGTATCTCGAGGGTTACCTGTTTGATCCGCCGGAGGCGAAGAAAGCTTTTGTAAGAGCGGCGGAACTCGCGCATGCGGCTGATCGCAAGGTCGCCTTGTCTTTGTCTGATGCATTTTGTGTTGAACGACATCGCGCGGAGTTCAAGCATCTTATCTCAGGACATGTTGATATTCTGTTTGCCAATGAAGCAGAGATCACCTCGCTCTTCGAAGTCGGAACTTTTGACGAAGCGGTGAAGTTGACGGCAGGACATTGTGAGATCGCTGCCCTGACGCAGGGCTCAAAGGGTTGTGTGATTGTTGAAGAAGGCGCGCTGCACGAAGTTGCTGCCAAACCCGTTGATAATGTTGTTGATACGACAGGTGCTGGCGATTTGTTTGCTGCGGGCTTCCTGTATGGTCTCACCAGAGGGTTTGAGCTTCCTAGTTGCGGCGCGATTGGTTCGTTAGCGGCTGCGGAAGTTATTAGCCATTATGGCGCGCGGCCAGAAACGCCGTTAGCTGATCTGCTGGCCGCCAGCGGTCTTTGACATAAGATTTCTATCTCGCTCTGACTCGCTGATACACGTATCATTGTCGGCATTCTTATTGATTAAGGGTAAGTACCCTGAGGGCATGCGGTGAGCGCTGAAAAGGTTTGCGTCGTTGGTTCGGGCCCGGCAGGGGCGACGGCGGCGTATTTTCTACGGCAGGCCGGGTTTGACGTCACGATCCTTGATGGAGGGTTAAGGCCGGAGCCCGAGGTCACCACGGATATTGCCGATTGGCTTAAGAGCCAAGACGACGAAAAATTAGTCAGCGCTGCGACATCCCGGGCAGGGAGCTCCCGGCTGGCAAAACCGGATCTTGCAGAGAAATTATTTCTCGGATCGGATTTCGTCTATCGCGACACTGATCGCGTGTTGCTGAAGAGTGTCAAGGGTGCCGACATTCGCACATCTTTGGCCGTCGGTGGATTAAGCAATGTATGGGGTGCCGCAGCATTGCCCGTTACATCGGGGGATATAGATGACTGGCCTATCACCTCCGATGATTTGGCCCCTCACTATGAGGCGCTGCGAGAGATCATTGATATCAGCGGTGAAAAAGACGGGTTAAGCGCGAACTTCGGGGATTCCGTGTCGTCACCGACGTTTCCGCTCGGTCTTCAAGGCAAAGCCCTCCTCAATGACCTGAAAGGTCACCGTGAAGCGCTGGCGGCGCGTGGCATTGCATTTGGCCGCGCTCGTTTGGCGGTCGGAAACCAGTATTCGCAACAGTCGGAAGGCTGCGTTTCCTGTGGCCATTGCATGATTGGCTGTCCGCATCGCGCGATTTTTAATGCCGCGTTTGTCATTGAGTCGTTGCAGGGGCGCGAGCGTTTTACTTATCGCGGGGGTTGTGTCGTCAATCGAGTGGTGGAAGACGGTGAAAGCGTATTGGTTCAGGGTCACGGGCTCGCTGATGACGTGCCGTTTGAAGAAAAATTTAAGCGTGTCTTTGTCGCCGCGGGCGCGGTGTCGACGACGGCAATTATTGCGCGTTCCAGGCCCAGCGGCGCAACGCCGATTCAATTGCGTGACAGTCAGCTTTTTGTATTTCCGATAATGCGCTTTCGCGGCACAAAGGCTGCAGCCCTTGAGAAAACCAATCGTCTCGCTCAGGCGTTTGTTGAGATCGACGATCCTTCATTATGTGATCGTTTCGTGCATCTACAGCTCTACGGATACAATGAAGTTTTTATGGATGCTGTGAAGGAAAAGTTGGGCCCGATAAATTCGGTAGCACCGTTTTTGACTAATTTTCTAGCGCGTCACGCGATGATTGCTCAAGGTTTTCTGCATTCCGATTATTCCGGCTCGGTAGAACTTTCGCTCAGCCGGTCGGGGAAAATTCAGTTAACGGGTCAACCCAACGAGCAGGCTTACAAAATTGCCCGAGAGACGCAAAAACATATTACACGCTCGTGGCAGGGGTTTGGCGGGCTGCCCGTGCCAGGTCAGATTATGGTGCCGCCCCCCGGCGCCAGCCGACATCTCGGGGCCAGTCTGCCGATGAGCGCTGCGCCGTCCGGTAATCAAACGGATTTGCTCGGTCGGCCAATAGGTCTGACCAGAGTGCATGCCGTGGATGCATCTGTGCTGCCGTCAATTCCAGCGAGCACGATTACCTATTCTGCAATGGCGAATGCTTCGCGGATTGTTGATCAGGTCGCCCGCCTATTGGATGGGGCGAGATGAAAAACTGTACCATCACTGGGGCCAATGGATATCTCGGCAATGCCATAGCAGAAGCCCTGCGGTCGGTAGGCTCGACAACGGCTGCTTTAATCCGTAGACCGAAAAATTTTGATGGTGTTGCGCATCGTTTCGTCTTGGGCGAGGTTGTCGATCCGAAAATTTTGTCTGATGTTGATGTGTTGATCCATTGTGCCTGGAGCTTCTCGCCGGGTGCCGGGGAGGATTATTTCAAGGTCAATGTTGAAGGAACTCAAAAGCTGTTCGACGCCGCAAAACAAGCCGGCGTGAAACGGATCATCTTCATATCATCCATGAGTGCCCATCCTGGCTGCCGGTCCAACTATGGCCGCGCCAAACTTGAATGCGAAGAGGCTGCGCTAAAAAGTGGTGGCGTAGTGATCCGCCCTGGTCTCGTATGGGGTGGTGCTGGGTCTGGGCTGCATGGGGCAATAGAAGCCGCAACCGGAAGCCTGCCAGTGGTGCCGGTCTTGGCTGGTGATCTTCATGGTTTTTATATGTGTCATGTAGCGGACCTCGCTAAATTTATCTGTGACATTACCGGACAGGATGACCTCCCGACTGCCTTACATGTCGCAGCAGACAAAATACCTTGGTCGATGCGCGATCTCGCCTCTCATATCGCTGCGATGACTGGCAAGACGCGAATTTTTCTACCCGTCCCGTGGCAATTGGTCTGGTTCGGGCTGCGCAGTTTGGAAGCAATTGGCATGCGGCTGTCTTTTTGCAGTGATAGCGTGCTCGGGCTTGTCCGTGGCGGTGTCCTGCCAGACCCGGAAACCTATTGCGATGGCTTTCGTCCTTACGACGCGCCAGAATCGTCTACAGTATGAAAAACCAATCGAAAGTGCAAAGTTGGAAAGAGGCACTGACGGTTTATTGGGACCGCCGCCAACTCGTTATTTTTCTGATGGGGTTTTCGAGTGGCCTTCCTTTGCTTCTTGGTTTCTCGACGTTGTCTTGGTGGCTGTCGGGCGAAAATCTTTCCAAGACTGTGATCACCGGACTCCTTGTTGTCGCCACGCCGTATTCTTTTAAGTTTCTATGGGCGCCGATTTTGGACCAGGTCCGGCTGCCATTGCTCACCACTTGGCTAGGGCAACGGCGGAGCTGGTTATTGGTCATCCAGATATTGTTGATGACTTCAATCATCGCGCTGGGGGCGAGTGATCCCAAGCAAGGTCTGACCTATATGGCGGCAACAGCATTCATGGTCGCTTTCTTTTCTGCGAGCCAGGACATTGTTGTTGATGCGTATCGCATTGAAATTCTTGAGGAGTTTGAGCAAGGCGCTGGAGCGGCGGCGACTCAAGCCGGGTACAGGGTTGGATTGCTGGTGGCTGGGGCTGCACCGCTGGCGCTTTCTGACTTTATTTCCTGGTTCTGGGTTTATGCTCTCATGGCGTTTCTCGTCTTGATCGGAATTGGGGCGACTTTTTTGGCGACCGAACCGTCTAAGGCGGCTGTTGAGGTGAAGCCCGTCGGGGCACCGAAGATCAGTTTTTTGACCCAAATTCGTGAGAGCGTGATAGCGCCCTTTACTGATTTCTGCTCGCGCCGCGGATGGGTGTGGGTTCTGTTATTCGTCCTGCTCTACAAATATGGCGATGCGATCGCAGGGGCGCTTTTCAATCCGTTCTTTCGGGAGCTCGGTTTCTCCGGCACTCAGGTTGCTCTAATCGTCAAGACGTACGGTGTTCCGATGACGATGGCCGGCGTCTTCGTTGGCGGGTTGGTCGTTGCCCGTATCGGCATTTTCACAGCCTTGCTCCTTGGCGGTATTCTTCAGGCAGCGACGAACCTTTTGTTTGTATGGCTGGCTGCTGATCCCACAATGGCGACTGAGACCGGGCTGTTTATTGTTATTGCTTCTGATAATTTTACCGGTGGTCTCGGATCGACGGCTTTCGTGGCGTTTCTATCTGCCTTGTGTAATCTGCGCTTTACAGCGACTCAGTTTGCCCTCTTTACCTCTATCATGGCTCTGGGACGAACCTATATGGCGGTGCCGTCCGGTTGGTTGGTAGATCAGATTGGATGGATCAACTTTTTCATTTCGTCTACAGCCCTCGCCGTTCCAGCACTGCTTCTTTTGCTGGTTGTCCGACGTTACGCCTCTGAAATATTTCCTGCGCGTGATTAAAGGCCTACGAATTTCTCTATAGCCTCAATGACGGCCTCAAGCGGTATCGCCGTCATATCATCAGAACCGAAACTCTGTGCCTCGATAACTGTGAGCGTTGAAGCTGCTGGCGCAAACTTGGCAGCCGGGGTCGGGCCGAATAGTGAAACCAGCGGCGTATCGGCGGCGGCAAGAATATGACCGACGCCGGCATCATTGGCGACGGCGGCCTTAAGGCGTCGCCCGACCGAGATAGAGTAGCTGACCGACGGTTGAGGCCTGCCGTTTTCTCCAACGGTCGGAAACAGAGCGCCCGGGACTGCGTTAATCAGTAACGGAGTCCATTCCGCTTCCCCTGGCCCTAGAATAAAGACGGGTGTCCGTCCCTTCTCGATTTGGTGCTGTGCGAGTGCGATAAAGAGATCAAGCGGCCAACGTTTTTGACGCCCGCCCGCACCGGGGGCGATCCCAACATATACTGGCCCGTCAGGCAGGGCCGTCGCCGCTGCTGTGACTTCGGCTTCAGGGAGGGAGAGCGGTGCACCCGCCGTGTTTGTTTCGCCACCAGCGAGTGTTAGCAAATCCATCATTTGCTGTACCATTGCCGCCGGACGCTGGTAGCCGGAATCTGGTTTGCGGTCTGATAGTAGAAACTTTGCCGAACCTGATATAAACCGCCGATGGCGAATACGACGGACAAAGTAACTCGCCGCGACGCCCCGCTGTGTATCGATGACCAGATCGAAATGCCGCCCATCGATTGGACGGCGCCACAAAAATTGTTTGGCGTTGTCGAAGCCCGCTTCTTCGATGACTTCATCGATTAGACCGGTGACAAGTATTTTCAACTCTTTGCCAAAAGCGGTTTTGTGTTTCCCCGCACACCACGCAATATGGGCATCTGGATAGCTTGCCCGCAAAGCTCGGACAAAGGGCAGCTTCATCAACGCGTCCCCAATCAGATCGCCACCGACATAGACGAGTACTGATTTAATGTCTGGGTTTGCTGCTGGTTTGTTCATGAGAAATTTTTGACGGCGGAGTCGTTATGAAATTTTCCCGAAAGTGAAGCGGTCATCCTCGTTTGCTTTAACGAAGATTCTACCCTGGCGCACCGAGCGGCGTTCGACGCTATTTGCGCCGACGCGCCGTCTTCTTTCCTTTGGGTGCTTTCTTCCGTTTAGGGGCCTGCGCCTGATGGGCGGCAAGTACGGCATCAGTAACAATATCTGAAACCGTTGCATCCAGCCGCGCGATCTGCGCTGGCTTGCTCAATCCGACAAGCAGAGGTCCAATAACGGTGCCACCGCCAAGCTTTTGCAGCAAACGGGATGAGATCGCTGCAGAAAACAGTCCTGGCATGACCAGGATGTTTGCCGGACCGTTGAGACGGCTGAAGGGGTAGAGTTCTTTCATATCCGGATCGAGGGCAACGCTGACGGTCATTTCACCTTCATAGGCGAAATCACGTTTTTCCGAATCAAGAATTGCGACAGCCCGCTTGATTTCACCGGTGATGTCACTGGATCTTCCGCCGAAGCTGGTATGAGACAGCAGGGCGACGCGTGGTTCATGGCCAAGTTCCCGCGCTTTGGCAGCCGACTGAATGGCAAAATCGGCGAGTTGCTCGGCAGTAGGTCGTTCGTGGACCAGCGTATCAGCGATGAACACCGTTCTGTCGCGGGCTGAGACGACGGTTAAACCGAACAGCTGCCGGTCTTTTTCGATGTCTATGGCCTTGGCTAAATCATTCCAACAGCTTGGCGAGTTTCGGGTAAGCCCCGTCACCATTGCATCTGCATCGCCGCAGGCGACCATGCAGGCGGCGAATATATTGCGGTCCCTGTTCACCATGCGCTGGCAATCGCGATAGAGAACACCGCTGCGTGCCAACCTGTCATAGAGATAATCGGTATAATGCTTGTTCCGCTTGGATAGCCGGGCGTTATGAGCCTCAATCGCCTCACTGCCTTCGAAACCAAGTGCCGACATTTTTTCGGCGACAACGTCATCGCGCCCAATCAGAACCGGCGTACCATATCCTGAATTGCGGAATACCTGTGCAGCACGGATAACTTTTTCTTCTTCACCTTCGGCAAACACCACCCGCTTGGGCTGCTTTTTAACCTGCTCGAATATTTCATTGAGGCTGCCAACCGTTGGGTCAAGCCGCGCGTCCAGCGATGCCCGATAAGCATCCATGCTGGCTATCTTCTTCCGTGAAACACCGGTTTTGATCGCCGCTGCCGCGACAGCAGGGGCAACCGCAGAAATCAGGCGGGGATCGAAGGGTGTCGGGATTAGATATTCGGGGCCGAACTGTAAATGTTGGCCGGAATAAGCACCGCTCACCTCGTCGGGCACGTCTTCACGGGCCAAGGCCGCCAACGCTTTTGCGGCGGCCACTTTCATCTCGTCGTTAATACGCCGCGCCCGTACATCGAGAGCGCCGCGGAAAATATAAGGGAAGCCAAGGACGTTATTGATCTGATTTGGATAGTCAGACCGGCCCGTTGCGACGATGGCGTCTTTGCGAACAGACCGGACGTCTTCAGGTGTAATTTCCGGGTCAGGATTGGCGAGGGCAAAAATAATCGGCTGTTTACCCATTGATTTGACCATTTTCTTGGTGACAGCGCCAGCGACGGAAACGCCAAAGAATACATCGCATCCCTTCATCGCGTCTTCGAGGGTGCGGGCATCTGTGTCGGTGGCATGGGCCGATTTCCACTGATTCATGCCTGCTTCACGGCCGCGATAAACGACGCCTCGGGAGTCACACAAGGTAATGTTTGTTTTGGTAAAGCCCATCGCAACGAACAGCTCAAGGCAGGCGATAGCGGCGGCGCCGGCACCGTTACCGACCATCTTGGTTTTTTTGAGATTGCGATTTGTGAGGTCGAGCGCGTTGATCAGGCCGGCGGCAGCAATTACCGCAGTGCCATGCTGATCGTCATGGAAAACCGGAATATCCATGATCTCTTTAAGACGCTGCTCAATAATGAAACATTCCGGAGCTTTGATGTCTTCAAGGTTGATGCCGCCGAATCCGGGCCCAAGAAAGCGGACACAATTGATAAATTCATCGACGTCGCGTGTGTCGACTTCTATATCAACAGCGTCGATGTCGGCGAAGGTCTTGAAAAGAACGCATTTACCTTCCATCACGGGCTTGGCGCCCAAGGCGCCGAGATCGCCGAGGCCCAATACCGCCGTGCCGTTTGAAATCACCGCGACCATGTTGCCTTTGTTGGTGTAGTCGTAGGCGGTGTTCTCATCTTCTGCGATCTTTAAACACGGCGCAGCGACTCCAGGTGAATAGGCCAGCGATAAATCCCGCTGGGTCCTGATTGCTTTGAGAGGCGCAATGGAAAGTTTTCCTGGCGGCGGCCCGGCGTGGAGGGCGAGCGCCTCGCGCTCAAGATTACTAATCCGATTCTGACCGGTACCCTTATCCGTTTTAGATTTTGCCGTTGATTTCTTTGCAGCCGAATTCCGGCCCGGTACTTTCTTTGCCTTGCGAGCCATAGACTCCCCCTACCCCTAGATTTCCGGAGCATAACTTGATGGTTTTCAATGATTTAGGCAAGTAACGATTATGTTGCGCGAGGAGAAATAGAACAGGACATTTTTTGATAATCTGCTGCTTTAGAGCGGTTTGTCTGACGTCAGCCGAATGGTAGACTGCCTCTATGGCAGAT
>CAJJCG010000007.1 GCA_905182615.1 Alphaproteobacteria bacterium UBA2964
GCACAAATCAATTGCCTGGCGCAGCAGGGCGCGTTGCTTGCCGCGCAACCAATTCCGAAATTTGTCAGTGACCGGCTGGTGCATTCGAGGACCCTTGCGGATCGTTCCCTCGCCAGAACAGGGAACATCCGCGAGCACCCGGTCGAACGGGCCGCTCTTACGCGGGAAAGAGACGCCATCCATCGCAGTTGTCGTGATGTTGACTAATCCAAGCCGCGCTATGGCCGCATGTAACGGGGCGAGCCGCCCGGCCTGAATGTCATTGGCGATAACGGTGCCGCGATTGTTGAGGGCGGTGGCGATCTGGGCCGTCTTGTTGCCGGGCGCGGCACAGAGATCGAGGATATGTTCGCCAGGTTGGGGAGCGAGTAGATTAACGGGCAGGAGAGCAGCTTCTTCCTGAATTTGGCAGAGCCCAGCCTTATAGAGCCAGCTTTGTCCCGGCCGCGCGGTAGCGGGCAGGCGGAAGGCATCCTTGTTCCAGGCGACGGGCTCAACCTCGAAGCCTTCCGATCTTAATCGGTCTGCTAAGTCATCCGAGGTTATCCGTAGCCGGTTGGCCCATAGACAAACCGGCAAGGGTGTCGCTAGCATCGCGGCGAATGAGGCCTTGTCACCAGAGAGTTCGCCATAGCGTTCTATAACCGCTTCAGCGGCGATGTCCTGTCTGGGTTCAGAGGGTGGCGCGTTGGCCACAATCAGCTTTCGCCAAACACCCTCTTCAAAATTACATCGACGTTTTTGGTGTGATAAGTGATGTCGAAGAGAGCCGCTAAATCCTCTTTGCTCGTCAATGCTGTAACCTCGGCGTCGTTCTGCAGCTCCGTGAGAAAGTCTGCGTCTTCTTCCCAGACCTTCATGGCGTTGCGCTGTACTGCGCTATAGGCGCCTTCACGGCTCATCCCGGCCTGTGTAAGTCCGAGCAGGACACGTTGCGAGAATACCAACCCACCAAGCTGGTCAAGATTCCGCTGCATCATATCGGGGTAGATCATGAGCTTGTCGATGACGCTAGTCATGCGGGCCAGTGCGAAATCGAGAGTGACCGTCGCATCAGGAGCGATCATCCGTTCAACGGAAGAATGCGAGATATCGCGTTCGTGCCAAAGGGCAACGTTTTCCATCGCCGGAGTTACTGCGGACCGGACAATGCGCGTTAGCCCGGTGATGTTTTCGGTCAGTACCGGGTTACGCTTATGCGGCATTGCCGAGGAGCCTTTTTGGCCCGGCGAGAAAAATTCCTCAACTTCGCGCAGTTCGGTGCGCTGCAGATGACGGATTTCTACCGCAAGCCGTTCCAGAGAACTGGCAACCACGCCGAGGATGGCGAAGAACATCGCGTGACGGTCGCGTGGGATGACCTGCGTTGAAACTGGTTCTGGGGTCAGCCCCATCTTCTTGCCGACATGTTCTTCAACGGCAGGATCGATATTGGCGAAGGTGCCGACAGCACCGGAAATCGCGACGGTTGAGATTTCGGCGCGGGCATCTTTTAGCCGCTCGAGGTTGCGGGCAAACTCGGCATAGTGACCAGCGAGCTTGACGCCAAAAGTTGTTGGCTCGGCGTGGATGGCATGGCTACGGCCAATACAGATCGTATCTTTGTGTTCCAACGCACGTTTCTTGAGGGCAGCGAGCAGTGCCTCGACATCATCAATCAAAATGTCGGCGGCCTGGCTCATCTGCACAGCAAGACAGGTATCGAGAACGTCCGAGGAGGTCATGCCCTGATGGATAAACCGTGCCTCATCACCAACATGTTCCGCCAGATTGGTCAGAAACGCGATGACGTCGTGCTTTGTCTCCCGTTCGATCTCATCAATGCGGTCGATTTCCCACTTGCCACGGTCCCAAACGGCCTTAGCCGCATCCTTGGGAATGACACCTAAATCGGCCTGTGCATCACAGGCATGGGCTTCGATTTCAAACCAGATCCGAAACTTGTTTTCCGGCTCCCAAATGTTTGCCATATCGGGGCGGCTATAGCGCGGAATCATTGGCTCTACCTGTGTTGTGTAGCTGAATAATTATAGGGCGGTGTAACAGAAAATCCCGACTCGTGAAACCATCTGTCAGGGCTCTGATGCAAGAATTTTGAGTGGTCTGATCAATCCGTAATAAGACGCCAATGAGCCTATGCCCATTACCGCAATGATGGTCACCATCGGCATCTGCGTGCCGTCAAAGAGAAGGCCAGAAATGCCAGCAATGGTGGCGGCGATACATGTTTGAATGAATCCCAGATTGGACATGGCCGAACCTGCCATATGGCCGAATGGGGACAGAGCTCCAGCGGTTGCTTGCGGCAATATGAAGGACAGCGCGGCAATATAACCGAACATCGGGATGATCAGTGCCCAAACCGTATTGTACCCGGCGACGGCGCTGCCCCACATTGCGATGCCAGACATACAGCCAATTATTGCCCCGGCATGAATGAGCCCGTCTATGCCAATCCTGCTGACAAGCCTTCCAGCAATAAAGCTGAATAGCGAATAGGCGATCATGATCCCGCCAAAGGCATAAGCGTATTCCTGTGGCGTCTGTTTGTGAAAAAGAATAAAGACACTGGAAGAGCTGGTCAGGAAACACATCAACCCGCCCATCGTGCAGAAGATACAGGCGCCATAGCTGAGGAAGGCCCGGTTACGAACGACGGTCAAAAAATTAGCGGCCATGGTGGCGGGGCCGAGCATGACGCGGCGCTCCGGCGGCAAGGTCTCTTTCAGAAATAATGCGACCAGAACTAACGTCAAAAAACCGTACCCAACCATAAAGATGAAGATTGACTGCCAGCCTTCAGCATGGAGCAAAAACGCGCCAATGAACGGAGCTATTATCGGTGCCATGCCACTAAACACGGCCAAGTAGGACAAGAGCTTTGCCGCTTCTTCACGGTCGTAGAGATCGCGCGCCATTGCGCGGGGCAGGATACGTCCCGCAAAGGTAGAGGAACCTTGAATAAAGCGCATTGCCGCCAGCATCTCGACGCTGTCGGCGTATACGCAGCCAATCGCGGCCGCGATATAGAGCGTGAGCCCGCTGAGCATCATCGCCTTGCGACCATAACGGTCGGACAAAGGCGATAGAACTAACTGTCCAGCAGCGGCGCCAAAGACATAGGCGGAGAGCGTGAGCTGAATGCTGCCTGCATTGGTCGTGAGGTCGCCAGCCATCGCCGGGATTGCCGCTAGAGATGTGTCGATTGAGAACGATGGCATCGCCTGCAAAATTCCGAGCAGGACCACCAGAATAAGATAATTGGTACGGGTCATGTTTTGGCCGGGTCAGGCCAGGCCGGGTTCGGTAAGTAAGAGATCAGCGTCCGGGTCTTCTTGTTGTCGCCACCAAAGCTCTGCGTATCGACTGCGCTTCGCAAGCAGCGCTTCGTGATTGCCGCGTTCGATGACACCGCCTTCTTCGACAAACAGAATTTCATTGGCGTGGGTGATGGTCGATAGACGATGCGCGATCATGATCGTCGTGGTGTCTTTTGAAATCGCGCTCAGGTTTTGCTGGATTGCCATTTCCGTACCACTGTCGAGGGATGACGTCGCCTCGTCGAACAGAAAAAGCCGTGGGTTCTTCAGTGTAGCCCGAGCGATGGCGATGCGTTGTTTTTCGCCGCCGGATAGTTTTAGCCCGCGTTCACCGACCAGACTGTCATAGCCGTCGGGGAGTGTTTTGATGAAGTCGTGTATCTGGGCCAGCTTTGCGGCGGCTTCGATGTCGGCATCGCTGGCGTCTGGGCGTCCGAAGCCAATATTGTAATGCAGACTTTCATTAAACAGCACTGTGTCCTGGGGCACGACGGCGATGGCGCTGCGCAGCGACTCCTGTTTGAGATCAGTGATGTCGTGTCCGTCGATCGAAATCGTCCCGTCAGTGACATCATAGAACCGAAACAGCAATCTACCGATTGTGGATTTGCCGGCACCGCTAGGACCGACCAGCGCGATGGTGCCGCCAGCCGGGACCTCAAAGGAAATATCTTTTAGGACGGTCCGTCTGGAATCGTAGGCAAAGGAAACATTGTCAAAGCGCAAAACGCCTTTTCCGTCTGGCAGGGCTGTGGCGGACAGTTTGTCAATAATCTCAGGCTGTTCGTCGAGCAAAGCGAGCATCTGTTCGAGGTCGACCAGGGCTTTCTTGATGTTGCGGTAAACATAGCCCAGCCGGTCGAGGGGTCGGATGAGCTGTAGCAAATATTGGTTCACCGCCACCAAAGCACCGACTGTCATCACGCCGTCGATGACGCGGCCACCAGCGGTTACGACAATGGCTGTCACGCCGATGCCCAGAACGCTCACCTGGATCAGACCGATGAAGCTGCGCAGGGTGAGAGATCGAACGGTCAGTTCTTCCTCTTCCGCGAGAGCGCGGTCATAGCGCTCCGCGACATAGTCTTCATTGCCGGTATATTTGATGGTCTCGTAGTTGAGGATGGTATCAACTGCCTTGCCATGGGCCTCGGTGCCGACACGGATGGCACGGCGCTGATGCTTGCGCAGCCATTCGGAGCCGACAATCAAGGCGGTGAGATACAGGATCAACGTCCCAAACATCAGGACGGCAAAAATTCCGTCAAGGAAGATCGACATTATCGCCACGACGAGACCGATTTCGGCGGCAAAGGGTAAAATCAGGAATACACAGTCGAAGAGTAAATCTTCAACCGCGCGGATACCGTTCTCCATGACACGACTGAGCGAGCCGGTGCGTTTTTGGAGATGATAACGCAGAGATAAGTTATGGAGATGTCGGAAAACAACCATACCGACGCGGCGTCTGATGCGTTGTTCAATTCGGCCATAGATCGCCCAGCGCACTTCGCTCAGAGCTCGGCTAAACCAGTGTACGAAGCCATAGGCAAATAACAGGCCGAGAATGGACGTCGTCAGCAAATGGACGGGCGATGATTTTTCTACAGTGCCACTGAGTCCATCAATCGCGCTGGCAAACAGCAATGGCAGGCAAGAGTTCAGCCCAGCGACCGAAAACAGAAAGACGATGGTAAAGCCAAGTCGGACCTTTATGCCCGGGTCATCCTTAGGCCATATAAATGGCAGGACGAGGCGTAGGGCCTTGCGGTCAGATGGCGGGGCTTTTGCTTCAGGAACCGCCATGACCACCGTAGTTCGATTGGGCCGCGTTAATTGGCAAGGTAGTAACCCTTCATAATCGCGTCATGCCAAATGCCGGTAATGGGTCCGACGAGGCCTTCCGGCAAGCCTTCCTCGGGATATTCATAATGGTGAGTGCCGGTTCCCAGCTTGGTCAGGCGGACTTTTGGCGCGGGTTCCATAGCGGCGAAGGTGGGCAAGACGATTTCGTCATAGACTTTCTCTGTATGATCTCGGCTGTGTTTGCAAATTGATAACAGGATCGGTGGTACCGGCTTCACGTCCGGACCGGACATTTCGTAGCCATATCCAACATATTGCTTAACCAAAGTCTCCGTATCGGTGTCATTCATTTTTAGCCGTGCAGCTACGGCATGGGCGGCGGATTCAAGCGCATGATCAGCAGCATAATGTAGCGGGTATTCGGCTTTGAATTGTGGTTGAGTGAGGGTTTTTTCCCAATCCGCGAACACGTCTTCCATAATCCACGGGAGGCGCATCAATCCCTGTTCGCCTTCTTCGCTGCGTACTTCGGCTCCGCGATAGCGGGCGATGTCCCGCCAGGTACGGACCAGAAGATCGTTGAACGGGCCGTCCCATTCATAGCCGACCATTTTTTGGAACATATAGCCGAACGGTGAGTTCTCGATACCGACAACACCGCGCACGTTGGCAACGCGCTGGGTCAACAAATGCACGAATGGTCCACCCGTCGAATGGCCGTGGACATAGATCGAGAATTCGCTTTCCGGCAAATGATCGCGACACACTGTCTTCATCGCGGTCTCAAATGCTGCTGGCCAGGCGGCCATCCGGTCGTAAAAACGGCTGCCGGGTTTAGCGCGCGCGACCATGCGGCGACCATAGCGGGAGCGCAGGCTTTCATCGACGATCAGGTCATATTCGTCAGGTGAGACGAATTCATCAATTTGCCAGATCGGCGTGCGCACGGCACCGTCAGCGGAAATTGTATCGCCTGGCCAATCGCGGGACGTGTCCGGTAGATAAAGCCGTCCAGGGTAGGTCATGGTGGTAATGCGGTAACCGAATTTACGCACGATCAGACGGGTCAGCTGTTCCATAGCGCGGTAATCGCCAGAGCCACCGGCGAGCACAAACATGCCCACCTTGTTACCGTCAGCACCAATTGGAATCATGTTTGGGTCTTCCGGTTCGTAGACCATCACGCCGACATCCCAGTCCATCTCCAGCGCGTTCACTCGGAAAATATGCTCGGTTTCGGTAAACGGAATATCGGGCCGTCCCAGGACTTGATTGGACAGTTCAACAAGGGCGTCCTTGTCCATGCTGGCGGGTGGTTCCCATCTGGTATCATCGGTCATGGTAGTCTCCTGTTGGTGGCTTAGTGTCATTCTGCCGTAACTTGCGGTGCCCCGCCACGTGCCATAGGGTTTTCTGTGACTTTTCCTGTATTCACGGCAATTTGGGCAAGAGATCGATGGCCATACCAATTCCTGTCGTTCCTGAGACTTATGACCCGGCAACGGTTGAACTTTGCTCTTTTCATGATGCTGTGCCGGGCTTTCTTGAGGGGAGCGATACGCCGCGCGCCTATCTGGAACGATGTCTTGATGTCATTGCGGCGCGGGAACCCAGTATCAAAGCCTTTGTGGTGATGGATGTTGAAGCGGCGCGTCTTGCAGCAGATCAATCGACTGAGCGCTACAAGGCCGGCAAGCCGTTCTCCAGAACTGATGGCATGCCGTTTGCGGTAAAGGACCTTTTCAAGACCACTGATTTTCCGACCGAGCTGAATAGTCCATTGCTCAAAGGAGAGCGCCATCGGTTTGACTCTGCGCATGTCTATGCGATGCGCAAGGGTGGTGCCGTTATTTTGGGGAAAACGACGTTGCCCGAGCTTGGCTCAGGGCAACCGGCGGTGACCCGGAATCCCTTTAATTTAGAGCGTAGTCCGGGTGGTTCCTCCAGTGGATCAGCGGCATCGGTTGGCGCGGCCATGCTTCCGGTCGCTATCGGGAGCCAGGGACGAGGCTCGGTTCTGCGACCGGCCAGCTTTTGCGGCAATGTCGCTCTCAAGCCAACCTATGGCGCCGTACATTCCGGCGGCCTGCTGTGGCGATCGCCGAGTTACAGCACGATTGGAATTCACAGCAGCAATATTACTGATTGCTGGCAGACGGCGTGGCAGATTGCCCAAACGGTCGGCGGTGACCCGGGGCATCCTGGGTTGTTTGGTAAAGCAAACGTAGTGTCGTCAAAGCCAAGGCGTCTTATCCGTCTTGATACGCTGGGCTGGGCGATTGCCGAAAGCGGCATACAGGAACGTTTTGAAGAATTTCTGAGGAAGTTGGAAAAAGAAGAGGTCGAGATTGTATCCCGCCATGACGACCCTTCTGTCGAAGCTTTCGAGCAAGCGCTGGCGACAATTCCCGATTTTCAGCCTGACCTCGCTGCGTGGGAAATTCAGTGGCCCGCCTTGCTGTTACGGAACCTAGGCCGCGATCAAATCAAGGAGCGTCTGGTGGACCGGTTCGAGTTCGGTGAAAAAATGTCGCTAGATGAATATCGCGTAACGCTCAAGGCGCTCGATGGATTGCGCGGTGCCTTCGCTTCACTTGAGGTGAATGCTGATGGTTTTATCACCTTGGCGACACCGACCATGCCCCCGGTGGGTGATGCGACCGGTGATTCCGTATTTGGTGATCCTTCTTCTTGCCTCGAAGCTCCTGCGTGGAGCCTTCCGTTATTGCAGGAAACTGGTTTGCCGTTAGGCATACAGCTCCTTGGGAACAAACATCAGGATTATCAACTCGGCCAAATCGGTCAGTGGATGATGGAGAAATTTCTTCGATAGAAGCAAATCGGCACCCGCTATATAATGGTGCCGCGAGTTCACTCACGACGAGATAATAGCAAAAACCAAAGCAACTCTTCATCTGTTCGCCAGCAATTTCCCGGATCTGTCCAACTGTTCGGTCGTTGAGCTCTATGACAATATAGTCGACTTCATCTTCATGCATTATTTGACCTCGAACCGGGAAGAGGCATTCAGGCTTGCTGCCCGCAATGAATTAGATGTTCCCGTAAGCCTGCAGGAGGACATGGCGTTATGGCAGCATATCCTGCCGGGTGATGCCGATATCTCGGGGATCAATCTGTTTGGCTCGCCGAGTTTTCTTTCCGTGCTTTATGTCAAAGGCCGGTTCGATGATGTGGCCTTCCCACTTGAAGGCTCAATCGATAAGGCGGATTGGCAGGACTATGCCGAGAGTATAAAAAATCTCAAGGCTAACTATGCGCAGCATTTGCCACGACATTATGATTTCTTGACGGACCTTCCTAATGAGGCAGCCCGCAAACTGCTGGGGGTCGTCTAGAACAGTTCCTTACGCGCGTGTTCCTTCGATAAAAGCATGCAGGCAGGCGTTAAATGCCTCCGGATGCTCCCGATATGTAAAATGACCGGACTCATTAAAGACGTTGAGCTGTGCCTGACGTTCGCGCGCGGCGATCAGATCATAAAGCGCTCGGCCCATCTCAATCGGTGCCGTCGGGTCGTTGTAACCCCAGATCAGTTGGGTTGGCCGATCCATGCCGTGATCACGCATCCAGGCAAACATGTTGATTTTATCTTTGGCGAGGGCAGGCAGGAATTGGGTATGGCGCAGGCCATCGCCGCTTGAAGCCATTTTATGACAGGCTTCGACATAGCTGTTCTGTTGGGCGACATCGACCAGCCCGTTGATCCATTCATCGGTCACATGGGTCGGGCTATAGGAATAATGCTCCATGATCCAACGCTGGCTTTCCACCGTCAGGCGTGGTTCCGGTGGGTTGGCGAGAACAATCTCATTTAGTCCGATACCGGGGGCGCAGCTATTACTGTCGATAATGGTGCAGGTGCTGACGAGGTCTGGTCGCTCCATCGTCATCCGGCAGGTGACATAGCCACCGCGCGAATGGCCAACCAGGTGAGCCCCTTTTATAGCCATGGCGTCCAGAGTTGCACAGGCGTGGCGCACGGCTTCCGCCATTGTGTAATCTTCGTCTTCTAAGGGGTTCTGGGTATAGCCCTGGCCTATTCTGTCGATGGCGATGACATGATAGTTTTCGGCAAGACCGTCGAAATTTAAGCCCCAGTCGAGCGCACAGTCTGCGGCGTCGTTTGAGCCTAAATTGCCGCCATGTAGCAAAATCATGACTGGGCCGTCGCCCTTTTCGTAATAGCAGGTGCGGATACCACCAACGTTGATGAATTTTCGTTCATTCATAGGCATGGCTCAAGACTCCCTTGTTGCGTTGTCGTTTGATTTAATTTCTTAAAGTTATAAACTAGAAAATGGTACCGGCATACGGCTGGGCCTAGCCGATTCGTCCCACGATTCCAATATTCAGTTATAAAAACCCAACTAATTTATGGCTGTAAACATGGATATCTCAAAAGCTAGTCTTGGTGCCGCACAATTTCCCGAACTGCCCAATTTTGAGCAGGGCAAGGTCCGCGAGTCTTATAGCCTGCCCGATGGCCGTCGCGTCATGGTGGCGACAGACCGCCAGTCTGCCTTTGATCAGGTGCTGGCATCGGTGCCGTATAAAGGACAGGTACTCAACCAAACCGCACGGTTCTGGTTTGATCAGACATTGGACATTTGTCCCAATCATGTAATCAGCTACCCCGACCCGAATGTGATTATCGCTAAAGACCTGTCGATGCTACCGGTTGAAATGGTTGTTCGCGCTTATATCACTGGGTCAACAGAGACCAGTATCTGGCCAATGTATGAACGCGGTGAACGGACGCTGTATGGCATCGAATTTCCCGAAGGGCTGAAAAAGAACCAAAAGCTGCCGGAGACAATCCTGACTCCGACGACCAAGGCGGCACAGGGTGACCATGATGCCCCGGTCACCCCTGAAGGGATCGTTGATCAGGGCCTGTTAAGTCAAGAACAATGGGACGAGCTGGCACGGGTTAGCCTGGCGATATTTGCTCGTGGTCAGGAAGTTGCGGCCAAAAATGGATTGATCCTGGTTGATACGAAGTATGAGTTTGGTCTTGATGAGAAAGGCGCCATAACTCTGGCGGATGAAGTTCATACGCCGGATTCAAGCCGCTATTGGCTGGCGTCTTCCTATGAGCAGCATCTCGCGGAAGGTAAAGAACCGGCAAGTCTGGATAAGGAATTTCTGCGTCTGTGGATTGCCGGAAAGTGCGATCCCTATAAGGACCTGATCCCGGAGATTCCTGACGAAACTATCCTCGAATTTAGCGGCAAATACATCGCGCTCTACGAAAAGGTCACTGGCCTCAAGTTCGAACATCCGGATAGTGAGCAATCGGTTGGGGAGCGGGTTCGTGCTAACGTTGCGGCGGCGCTGCCAGAGTATTTCTCCTAAGCAGATTTAATACGGACGTTGCACGACCATGTGATAAATGTGCCAGTGCTTTTGCAGGCCGCGTGGTGTCGTGCTGTCGTCTTCTTCTTCACGAAAATATTCGACGTTAAGAGGATAGAGAAGTGCATCTATCGCGCTATGGGCAAAGAAAGTGATGCCGGGCTTGCCGACCCAGCTATCGCGATCGCCATAGAGCTGGCAGCTGATACGTCCACCAGGTGCCAGTGCCATCAGCATGCGGTCCCAGAGATCAGGAAAGTCCTGCGGTGACACCAAGGGTAGGGCGAAGCTGGAATTGATCAACTCTGATTCTGGGAGCTCAATCCCGTCGAACCGGGATGTTGCGGTTTCCAGCAAAACATCATCACCGACCTCGTCGCGGGCGCGTAGCCCGTTAATCGCCGATTGTTCGGCGTCGACTGCAAAGACCTGCCAGCCGCGCCGCAGCAGCTCCACCGTGTCGCGGCCATTGCCGCAGCCTAGGTCAATCGCCCGCAGCGGCTGTTCATTGTCCGAGCGTTCAATCTCGAACTTGTCGAGCGCAAAGAGCAGCGTTTCGCGCGGCGGCCGGGCGCCGGTTTGTTTGTAGTACTCTTTCCAGCTCTTAATTGGCATGTCTGTTGACATAGTTATTGGATCAGCCGTCACGTTTCTTGCCGTCTTGATCGACACCGTCGATCAAGATAAAGGCGATGCGACATAGTTTGTCATAGCGGTTTGCCCAGGCATGGTTGGTGCCACGTTGAATGATGATGTCACCGGTCTTTAGATGGACGTCTTCGTCATCCATCAGCATATCGATCTCGCCCTCGAGAACGATTCCATAATCGACTGTTTCGGTCCGATGCATAAACGGATGGCGGGCGCCTTGTACGATCCGGTGGGCAGCACCAACATCGGCAAACGCTTTTGTGCCATCGAGCTTGGCCATGACTTCTGGGTTTTCCGGCGGAAATTCCGAAATGCGAAAATTGACTCCGTTGGCCGGGGGTTCGACATCAAAATGTGCATCGGCCTCGTCTTTGTCGCCGCCATAGCTAGCGGGCATCGACGTCGTACGCCAAAGATTAGTCCGGCCACCTGGGCGATGTTCGGATGTGACGATATTGGTGGCATCGCTATCCATCATAATGACGGCTTTGCCGTCGGCGTCGTGGCCTGTGACAACGCGGCGGATTGTTTTAACCATTGCTTCCCTCCTTAATGATTTGAATTGGTGATGTCATGAAACAGGCCATCTCACAATGGCTAGGGCGTGTCCTTGCCTCGACGCAGGGTAAAAATTACGTTAGAAGTCACTTGTAATCGAAAAAACGGTTTACCCCTTGAAACACCGGTTATACGGCGTCATTTATGCGAGAGGGGGAATTCGGTGTCTTGATGAAAAGACATTGAAGATATGAGGTTCTTTGTTGTCAGTTTTTAACGTCCAGCGCCATGTTTGAGGGCAGCTATCCTGAATTTATAGCGATTTGCCAAGTCATCTTAATTGATTTGGTGCTCGCTGGTGATAATGCCATTGTGGTCGGTATGGCAGCGGCTGGCGTTGCACCTGAATATCGTAAGAAGGTCATTATTTACGGCATCGCGCTTGCGGTGGTAATGCGGATTATCTTCGCTGGCGTGACGATGGAGTTGCTCAACATCATCGGTCTGACGCTGGCTGGTGGGCTCCTGTTGCTCTGGGTGTGCTGGAAGCTGTATCGCGATTTGCGGGAAGAGGCGATTGCACAAGCTATGCGGGACGCGGAAGGCGGTGGTGCCGTTGGGAAGGACGCAGGCGGGAACCATAAGTCATTGCGCGCCGCCGTCCTACAGGTAGCGATCGCCGATATTTCGATGTCGCTTGATAATGTGCTCGCCGTTGCGGCCGCCGCCAATAATCACATGACAGCGATGGTCGTCGGGCTTTCTCTCTCGGTTATCCTGATGGGGATCGGTGCGACATTGATCGCTAAACTTCTCATGAAGCACCATTGGATTGGCTATATTGGACTCGTGCTGATTGTTTACGTCGCAGCCGCGATGATCTGGCGAGGCGGTCACGAACTTGCCTCTGTCGCTGGGATTTAATCGGTCTACTGTCGGGCCATGCTAATTCTGAGATAATCCATCAGCGCCTCCCAGCTGCCGAGCACCCCCCCGGTCCATGATCCCATCGCGCGCCAGCCGCCCGGCGGCACCGGCGACAGATTTCAGCATTATCGCGGTTGTCTCGCCAACACCTTTGACGGCAACATTGATGCGCAGCACGGCGGCGTAGTAACCAAAGTGATTGATCAGCCGCTTGGCAATAGGCTTGGTGTCGCGGCGTAGGATGGCGTGAAACAGCAGTAGCTCCAGCATCTCGTAATCAGCCAGCGCCCCCGGCCTGGTTTCGACAAAACGCTGCGGCAACCGTTGGCGGTGATCTTTCTGATCGGTGGAATTGTTCTCGGCCATGTTTCGCGCGCAATAAGCTGTTTGGAAATGGCTTAACGTTGCGGAGTGTTCTCAAGAAGAGGCTCGCGCTTACGTGCTATAGGGCGGGCTATCAAGACCAGTGGGGGAGGTTGTGAAAATTTCGTGGCCGTCCTTGGTCACGCCAATCGAGTGCTCGAACTGGGCCGAAAGGGAGCGGTCCTTGGTGACGGCAGTCCAGCCATCGGACAGAATTTTGGTTTCAAAGCGCCCGGAATTGATCATCGGCTCAATCGTAAAGAACATGCCTTCGCGGATTTCCGGACCTTCGCCCGGGTTTCCGTAATGCAGGATGCTCGGCGGGGCATGAAACACTTTGCCGAGGCCGTGACCGCAAAAATCGCGGACCACCGAGAAGCGCTGCTTTTCGACGAAGCTCTGGATGGCGTGGCCGATATCTCCAATTGTGGCGCCGGGACGGACGACCTCAATGCCGCGCATCAGTGCTTCATAGGTCACTTCAATGAGCCTTTTGCCTTTTACGCCGACATTGCCGACCGGGAACATGCGGCTGGTATCGCCATGCCAGCCATCCAGCGTCACCGTGATGTCGATATTGACGATGTCGCCGTCCCGCAGGGCCTTATCGCCCGGGATGCCGTGACACACGACGTGGTTGATCGAGGTACAAATTGATTTTGGAAAGCCACGATAGTTCAGCGGAGAAGGGATGGCGTTATGCTCGATTATGAAATCGTGGCACAGCTGGTCTAGCGCGCCGGTGGTGACGCCGGGGATAACATGCGGCGTGATAAAATCGAGGACCTTCGCGGCGAGTTTGCCGGCGCGGCGCATCGACTCGAAGTCATCTTCAGTATGAATGGTAATTAATGTTCCGTCCACCAGTCCGCTCGCTTGTTAATATAGTTGCCATTGGCTTTGATTATTGGCCTGCTGTTTGAAAGTACGCCGAATATTATAATTTCGTTGCTCAATCGCATGAAAAGCCGTTTCCGGCAAGCCACACAGACCAGAATAGCGCTTTTAGAGCTCTCGCGGTGAGTTTCTTGCCCCTCCAATACCCTTTGATTTGTGGGCCAATCCTTATATAGTCTGCCTATTACGTATTGGTGATTTAAAGTAACGGCACGATGACGAAGTCGGGTGGCCGTTGTGATAGTTCATACATGGTTCTTATGATGCAGGACGAGTTAAAGCAGGTTTTCCCCACCGTTATGATGCAGCGGACATTAGATGATGTCGTGCCGCTGAATCATCGGCTGTGCGAAATCATTCTGGCTCGTGAGCGCTCCAGTGGAGGCCTTAAGGCGAGCAATGTCGGCGGATGGCATTCCAGCGCAGACCTCCTGGAATGGGCCGAACCGGAAATTAAAGTTCTCGAAGCGAAAATTATGGCGGCGGGGCGTGAATACACGTCCAGCATGCTGCCGCCCGGCATTGAGGGCGAAGCAGAAGTAAAGGTTTATGGCGGGTGTTGGGCCAATGTCATGCGTGACGGCGGTTATAACAAAATCCATAACCATCCGGGGGCTGTCTGGTCAGGGTGTTATTACGTCAGTACCGGGAAGCCAACGCCTCAGCCGGATTATAACGGCTGGATCGAGTTTCAGGATCCGCGGCCCGGCAATATCCATGGTGGCAAGGAACGCATCTGTCCGGAATCCGGCCTGCTATTAATGTGGCCAGCATGGTTAAACCATTATGTGAACCCGTTTTCTGGCAAGGGCGAGCGTATTTCCATCGCCTTTAATCTCGATGCCGAGGTGGTTGCGGCTAAACCTGCCGCGCCCAAGCCTTTGCCCGCATCAATCAGACAAGCGGTTGCTGCGAGCATTTCCAGCTAATTAGCTACTCAGTAGCTTCTTGCTGGGTGGTATAACGGTTTTCCAACTCGTCCAGGTAATCAATCCCAACAAGACTGTTGAGGTCCTTAAACGGCACCAGAAGATCAGGCCGTTCTATCGGCTCGTCGCCGTCAATCATGTCGCTGAATGCATCCATTGCATTCATCATACCGCGGACGGCACCGGTCGACATCAGGCGTGGATAGCTGACCATCGCGACCCCCATTTCCTGGAGACGTTTTGGATGAATTAGCGGCGTAGTGCCACGGAACAGAAGACCGAGGCCCATGTTCACGGTGAGTGGTTTCGGCACGTTGCCCGCGGCACTCGCAATGTCCTCTTCCGACATCAAGGCATCTGCAAACAGCACATCGGCCCCGGCTTCGGCATACATGTTCATCCGGTCGATAGCGGCATTAATGCCGAGTGGTCCGGCGGCATCGGTGCGGGCCTTTATGACGAAGTTTGGGTCGCGGCGGGCATCCACCGCTGATTTAACCTTATCAACCATTTCATCGGCGGGTATTACGGATTTACCCTCCAGGTGACCGCAGCGTTTCGGCCAGACCTGATCCTCTATCATGACAGCGGCCATGCCTGCCGCTTCAAACCCACGTACGACAAAATGAACGTTTACGGCGTTGCCATAGCCGGTATCAGCGTCGGCCTGCAGCAGTAAGTCGTCGGAACAATCGGCTAATGCCCGACAGACACGGACATTTTCCTCGTAACCCATGATGCCTTTATCAGCCCAGCCAAGATGGCATTCGGAGACACCCGCACCAGAGATAACGGCAGTGCCGTAGCCGTACTTGGCTGCCATGCGGACGCTAAACCCGTCATAGACACCTGGACAGATCAGGATTTCTGGTGCTTCGATAAGTTTCCGAAGGCGCTGGCCTTTGTTTTCCATCGTAAATTCCTCTTGCAAATGTGATGCCGAAGAATACGGGATAATGACCATCACCGAAACCGTCCGAACCACCGCCTGGGGGTGCATGTTCTTCATTGGCGCGCTATATAAAGCGCATCACAAACGAGAAATATGGTCATGGCCGAGTCTAAAATTGTTAAAGCCTGTCTTATTCTGATTGGGAACGAAATTCTTTCCGGCAGAACCCAGGACAAAAACCTTGCCTTCATCGCTAAGGGCCTCAATGAGGTGGGTATCCAGATCGGCGCGGCCTATGTCATTCCTGATGTGCCGGAAACGATTATCGAGCTGCTTAACAAAGCCCGCGCTGAGTTCGATTATGTCTTCACCACCGGTGGCATCGGTCCAACGCATGATGATATCACAACCGAATGCGTCGCCGCTGCTTTCGGTGTGGGTTTATTCAAAGATCCTGAAACGGTTGCCGCGATGACAGCGCGCGTCGAGTCGCGTGGCGAAGTTATGAATGACGCGCGGCTGCGGATGGCGA
The DNA here is from genome assembly GCA_905182615.1 of Alphaproteobacteria bacterium UBA2964. GTDB lineage: Bacteria > Pseudomonadota > Alphaproteobacteria > MPNO01 > UBA2964 > UBA2964. Next base: position 16,192 of record CAJJCG010000007.1, read on the forward strand.
CCTTCCCCGAAGGGGCTGAATTGCTGAAAAATAAAATCAGTGTCGCGCCGGGCTATAAGTTGGATAACGTATTTGTCATGGCCGGAGTGCCTCGGATCATGCAGATGATGTTTG
>CAJJCG010000008.1 GCA_905182615.1 Alphaproteobacteria bacterium UBA2964
GAACCTCGCTTATACGTTCAGAGCAATCTATGGCCCGACCGTTATAAAAATACTGGTCCGCCGCAAACAAAAGTTTGGGTTCTATTTGTCCAAACCGGTCAAGCACTCCCTGGGATCCAAAATCGGGCGAGCAGGATGACCAGACTGCGCCGAGACTCGCCGTGGCCAACATTACCGCAATTGATTCTGGCAAGTTGGGCAAATAACCCGCCACCCGGTCTCCGGATTTGATCCCCGCCTTTTGCATCGCCTGTTTCAAACGAGAGACCAGGTCATACAAAGCTGCCCCGGATAGCGTGCGTTCGACGCCGGTTTCCCCGCGAAACATTAGCGCAGCCGTATCATCCCGGCGGCGCAACATATTTTCGGCAAAATTCAACCGTGCATTAGGGTAGAATATGGCGCCAGGCATCTGATCTGCATGCTGTAAGACAATGTCATCATTTAGGTCGCCCAATACACCTGCAAAATCCCAAAGGGTCTGCCAGAATTTTTTCGGCTCTTCGACGGACCAATGGTGTAATGACGGGTAATCGGCACAGGACACGCCCCAGCGTGTTTCAACCAAGCCAATAAATTTGGTTAGATTGCTGGCCGCGATCCTTGCCGGATCAGGTTGCCATAACTTCTTACTCAAGACGGGCTTCTCCTTCGCTATTTACTACGCCTATTCAAGTCCTGCACGTCAAGCGGCGCCGTACCCTATCTCGGGCACCATCATGGGCATAGGGTAAGTGATATGAACCCTTCGCCTCGGCCCAGCTTTAATTTGGCCCACCTGTCACCCGCAACCCAGGGTGCGCTGTGGACTGTCCTTGCTTCTTTTTGTGTCGTCGCCTTTACCGCCATCGGCAAGTATCTGACAGCCGAAATGTCAGTCCCCATGATCACGTTTTTTAGATGCGTGTTCGGCATCCTCTTCATCATCCCGTGGGTCGCCCGTGTCGGACTTGCCGGCCTAGCCACAAAACGCCCGGTGCTATTGATCGCCCGCGGCATCAACACGCTGATTGGTCTTTACTGTGTCTTCTTTGCGGTTTCTCTTATTCCACTCGCGGACGTCGTCGCAATCCAATATAGCAAACCGATTTTTGCGTCTTTAGCCGCTGTTCTTATCCTGCGCGAGGTAATGTACGGCGCCCGGTGGCACGCCCTTATGATCGGCTTTGTTGGGATGCTAATGATCATCCGGCCCGGTTTTGCGGAATGGAATATTGGCGTTCTGCTCGCGCTCGGCGCGATGGCCGCAGGCGCCTTCACCACGATTTCAGTCAAGCTCATGACCCGGACGGAACCCCCCGACCGTATCGTCGCCTATACGCTGATGGTTATGACATTAGGATCGGCCGTCCCGGCAATCCTGTATTGGCAAACACCCACTTTTGAGCAATTGCTTTGGCTGGTTCTGCTGGGCGGGCTAGCAACCGGTTTTCAACGGTCAGCTGCGCGCGCCTATGCGGCGGCTGATGCAACAGTGGTGTTACCTTTTGAATTTGTGCGGTTATTGATCGCCATTGCGTTTGGATTTTTAATATTCGGCGAGGCGCTTGATGGCTGGACATGGGCGGGTGGCACAGTGATATTTGCCGCAAGTTTCTATGTCGTTCGCGCGGAAGCAAATCGAAATGCAGCCGCTGCAACAGCACCCTAAACTTGCGGCCTATTCCTTGAGTCCCATTACGCATAACGGAATACCATGATTCGCTCCTATATCGGCCAACTGCGAAACAAATACTCCAGCGCTGCAGAAGGTGCTGCCTGGATGATGGCCAGCGCGGCAACCTGGGCCATTATGGTTGCCATTGCACGCGGCTTGAAAGATGAAGTCCACCTGTTCGAAGTCGTCTTTTTTCGTAGCCTTTTCGGTTTCTTGTTTCTCGTCCCGCTGTTCTGGAGCAAGAACTTCACTGGCTTAAAAACAAGCCGATTTAGCATGCATATGGTGCGCGGTCTGTCCGGCGTCGCCTCCCTTTATCTAATGTTCGGCGCCCTCATCTTTATCCCAATGGGCGATGTTGCCGCCATTACCTTTACACGCCCATTGTTAGCATCGGTGTGTGCCATTATATTTCTAGGAGAAGCCTCGCGCGGCCATAGATGGACGGCCGTTATATTTGGCCTTATCGGCGCATATATCATCGTGCGGCCCGGCGTTAGCCCGATTTCCTGGGGGCAAATTCTAGCCATAATTTGTGTCCTGGCGATGGTTATAAATTCGATGGCAATCAAATCACTGACCCGGACGGATTCCGCCGACACCATAGTCGTCTGGCAGATGATTGTTTTCACAACAGTCTCCATCGGGCCAGCACTTTACGTATGGGTAACGCCAACCCTCGAACAACTGGGTCTTCTGATGTTGATGGGATTTGCCGGCACTCTAACGCAGAGAGCAATGACTCGTGCCTACAAGGCGGCCGATGCCACAATCGTATTGCCGTTTGAATATACGCGGCTGCCATTTGCCGCCTTCATGGGGCTGGTCCTGTTTTCTGAATTCCCCGATATGTGGGTTTGGATTGGAGGCACGATAATATTTGCCGCGACTGTCTATATGGCACATAAAGAGCGACAGGAAGCGCGGGCGGAGGGTGAAAACTAGGGACCGACATATAACCTTGGCGCCCGATATCAAAAGCAGAACAAAAGACAAAAATGTTAGAGTGTAAGAATACGGATCTCTGGTCCGCCTATGGCCATACCTTTTATGCACCTGCCCTGAACAAAGATTAAATCGCGCTGGATTTAGGAGCCGCGACCGCTGCATTTGGCCACGAAGTCGCCGACGAGATTGGCTGTCGCTTTCACGCCGTTGAGGCATTGCCGGAAAGTTACAAGGTAATCGAAGAGGCCCACCTTCTCAGAAAACACCATTTCGCGATATGCGGCGAGAACAAACCGCAAAACTTTTCCGTAGTGAATGACGAAGAGCGCTGGGGCCTCATTCAACCAGTCAGTGACACGAACCAGGGTGACTCTGTCCAGGTCCCTGGAATTACGTTGAAAAGCTTCTTTGAATACATCAGCGCCGACGTGATCGATCTCGCGAAAATTGATATCGAAGGTGCCGAGATCACGATTTTCTGGATCAGAAACTTATCGAACTCGTTCAGCGCATCATAACCCGCGGTAGTTTGAAATAACTCCGCGGACAGGTGACTATCACGTTTAATAGCGCAATACTCATCAGTCCTTACATGGGGACTGATCATGGCGAACACGCCACAGGAATTTGACTACATCATCGTCGGCGCGGGATCGGCGGGATGCGTTCTGGCAAACCGGTTAAGTGCCGATCCTAAAAATCGTGTTTTGCTTCTCGAAGCAGGACCCGCAGACCGCAATCCGCTCATTCATTTACCGGTTGGTCCAGCACGAGTGATTAGCGACCCTAAATATGACTGGTGCTACGAAACAGAACCCCAAGCCAATTTAGCGGGGCGTAAGATCGCGTGGACGCGCGGCAAGACACTGGGAGGCTCCTCATCGCTCAACGGTATGGTCTATATCCGGGGCCACGCCCGCGATTACGATTTATGGGCACAGCGCGGCCTGACCGGCTGGTCGTATGATGACATCCTGCCCTACTTCAAAAAAGCAGAGCATAACGAACGCGGTGAGGATGATTTTCACGGCACTACCGGTCCGTTAAACGTCACCGAGGGTGGGCAAAACCATACCTTGTACGATGCCTTTGTCTCTGCCGGAGAACAGGCCGGGCACGCACTCAATGAAGATTTTAATGGCGCCGAACAGGAAGGTGTTGGCCGCTTTCAGTTCACAATAAAAAACGCCCGGCGCTGGAGCACCGCCGCGGCTTATCTGCGTCCAGCGAAGTCGCGCCGCAATCTCGTTATCGAAACAAATGCAAAGACCCACCGTGTAACGTTTGAAGGCACCCGCGCCACCGGTATCGCATACAAACATAAGGGCCGTGGCAAGCTGGCCAAAGCCCATCACGACGTCATTTTGGCAGGGGGCGCGATCAATTCCCCACAACTTCTGATGCTGTCCGGCGTTGGAGATGCAGCAGCGCTCAATGCGCTCGGCATCAAGCCGGTGATTAACCGGCCCGATGTCGGCAAAAATCTGCAGGATCACCTTTCTATCCGGGTCATGCATCAATCCAAAATCAGGACGATAACGGATGAGCTTAGCAAGTTTGAGCGAGGCATTGCCGCCGTCATTCGTGCCGTTTTGTTTCGCAGCGGCCCCGCAGCGGGCTTTCCCCTCGCCGGTGGTGCCTTTCTTAAAACGTCACCCGACCTTGAAATGCCTGACGTACAAATTCATTTTAGCCCCGGCAATCTCATGTCTATTCATCGTAAACCGTTTGCAAAACCGGCAACGGACCACACCCGCCCGGACGCCTTTATGTGCCACGCCTGTCAGCTACGGCCCGAAAGCCGCGGCGAGATATTCCTGCGAAGTGCTGACCCGGAGATGCCGCCCGCCATGGAACCGAACTATCTCTCTGCCGAATATGACCGACAGGTAATGCGCGCCGGATTCAAACTCGCCCGTGAATTAATGGCCCAACCCGCTTTTGCCGAATTCAGCCACGGCGAAATCTGGCCCGGCCCGGACATACAATCTGATGATGAGATCGATGATTTTATCGCGAGCGCCGCCGGCACGGTTTATCACCCGGTCGGGACGTGTCGTATGGGAACCGATGAAGAAGCCGTCCTCGATGGTGCTTTGAAAGTACGAGGTGCCAAGGGACTACGCGTCGTTGATGCCTCCATTATGCCAACCCTGGTAGGGGGGAACACCAATGCCCCAACGATCATGATCGCGGAAAAAGCAGCGGATATGATTTTAGCGGACAAGCCCTGAGCCAATTCACTTTCACCGTTTTGCCAAGACCAGCGAACTGGCTGTAGAGTAAAGTCACGTTATCGCTTTCGTTATCGCCGGAAGCCTGTAGAGGCTTTCTTATCATTTCATCGGAACTACATTTTGACCGAACCGACTGCTTCTGGACAACCCGATCCGAGCCAGGAAAACTCCGAGCCTGCACCCATCACCGGTATGGCCGCGCTTCGCTATCGCGATGTGCAGCTACTCATGATCGGCAAAATATTTGGCTGGATTCCGCTCTATATGGTGCTAACCGCCATCGCCTACCAGGTTTATGACGTGACCGGGGAGGTTGAAAACCTCGCTTATATCGGGTTGGCAACCTTTGCTCCCGCCATTGGTCTGTCTCTGATCACCGGTTATGTAGCGGACCTGTTTGACCGCAAGAAAGTCGTCGGCGCCTGCTACGCCACGGTGATGGTTTCCGCCATTTTGTTTCTTATTTGGTCCTTGGGAGACCGTACCGAGGTATGGCCGGTGTTCGTAATCCTCGTGGTGCTCGGAACTGGACGGGCCTTCTATCATCCCGCCGCGAATTCACTGGTTCCCAACCTCGTGCCCCGCGAGGTATTCCCCAACGCCATCGCCTGGCACACCAGTACCAACAAGATCGCTCAAACTGTTGGGCCTATGCTGGGCGGCTTCGTTTATCTCGCGGGACCCGAATACGTCTATGCCATCGCAGCCTGTGGGTTGGCGGTCGGCGCGGTCACGAGCTTTTTCATCAAAACGAAAACGACCCGTGCCGGGAAGGAACCCACAAGTTGGCGGGTGCTCTTTGCCGGACTGCGCTACGTGTATGATAAAAAAATTATCTTTGGAGCCATCACACTTGATTTGTTTGTTGTCCTGCTGGGCGGTGTCACTGCGTTGCTACCAGTGTTTGCCAAAGACATATTGGATGTCGGGCCAGCCGGAGCCGGGTTGCTGAGAGGCGCTATTGCCGCAGGGTCGCTGGCGACGGGGATCGCCCTGACCCGCGTCAGCATGACACATTCTGTCGGTGTCACACTGTATATCAGTATTCTCGTCTTTGGCGGCGCAACGATATTGTTTGGGCTCTCGACAGTCCTGTGGCTGTCACTGGTAGCCATGGTGATCCTGGGTATCGGCGATATGATCAGCGTCTATATCCGCGTCACTTTGATTCAGATTGCGACGCCGGATGACATGCGGGGCCGCGTGAGTGCCGTCAATTCCGTGTTCACCGGTGCGTCGAATGAGATTGGTGAATTTCGTGCCGGGATGATGGCAGCGGCCTTCGGCGCCGTTCCTGCCGTCTTGTTTGGCGGCATCGGTTGCTTTGTAGTTGCAGCGATCTGTTGGGCCGCTTTTCCAGAATTAAGGAAGGTTCAAAGAATGGACCGGAAACTATAATCAGTCCTCGTCAACACACTGAACGGTTTCATATTCCGCCGGGATAGTCATTTCCATCAACAAATAGTCTTCGGAATAATCCAGCACGTTATGTTTGATACAAGGCGGCTGAACCCAGCAATCACCTTCTTCGAAATGCTGTTCACCCTGGCCTTCAAAATACACGGTGGAACTGCCCTTCAGACAATAGACCATCTGAAACTCAAGATCATGATAATGCAGCCCGCTGCCGCCCTTGGGACACGGAGCTGTTGTCTTAATCATGTGGATATGAACCTTGCCCTCGGTCATATCGGCGATACCAAAATCGCGATATTCCCGGTAATTCCTCAGCCCACCGCTAACGAACGGGTTTTCCTTGGCCTTATTGACGAGAAAAGTTGATTTAATTTTGTCTGATCCAGACATCCCGGTTTCCTTATTGTCTTTATTCTCTTAATTAAAAAGAAGGGCGGCTATACCAGCCGCCCCCATCATAATTCTTGTTAGGTCATACGCTTAGTTCAATGGCCCGTAACCATTCAATGTCAGGCGCCGCATCAAACGTGGCTCGTCGCGCGGAAAATCTCTACGCATGTGAATCGACGCATAATTATCCCACATCACCATATCGCCGAGCTTCCACTCATGCTCGAAGACTACCGACGGGTCTTCTGAAATATCAAACAACTGGTTGAGAATTTCTTCGTTTTCGTCGGGCGCCAATCCTTCAATGCGGGCTGACATCAACCGGCTGATATAGAGCGCTTTACGACCGGTTGCCGGGTGGGTCACGAAAATTGGCTGCTCGTATTGCAGCATGCCGGAGATATCGGAGTTATAGATATCGATCCGTTCACGGCGTTTATAATCGTGAATCTGCAGAATTTTGCGACCTTCAAGCTTCGCCTTTAAATCGTCAGGTACATTGTCATAGGCTTTATACATGTTTGAGAAACAGGTATTGCCGCCCGAGCTTGGCAGAGTGATGGAATAGAGCAACGTCGCTTTGTGCGGTTTTTCGTAATAGCTGGTGTCATGGTGGAACCACATTTCACCATCACCGAAGGCGCCAATTGGCTCGCCAGTCTTTTCATCCTTTATGTTCGTAACAAACATAAAGGGCGTGTCGTAGCTGCCGCCAGGGGTCGAGCCGTTGGGAGAGCGTCGACGTTCACCGAGCCCACCAAACGTATTAGCAAACTCCATCTGCTCTTCTTCGGTGATATCCTGATCCCGAAACACCACAACGACATGTTCATGAAAGGCCGCCTCGATCTCTCTGGCGGTTGCCTCACTAATCGGTTCACGCAGATCGACACCTTTAATCTCGGCACCACAAGCGTTTGAGAGCGGCTCAACGGTAACAGGCATGACACAGGTCCTCATTGACGGTATTTAGTTTGGGGTAAATTATCACGCTTCGGACAAGATGTGAAACCATCCCGCGTCACGAGGTTTATAGGGAGGCGCTCGGTTGAAGATACAAAAACTCGCAGGGTCTTTTGGCGCTGAGGTTTCCGATATTGATCTAAAGGAGCCACTGGCAGCTGAAAATCTTGCCAACCTCCAAGCTGCTTTCGTCGAGCATCAGATTCTGATCTTTCACGACCAGCAGATCGAACCGAAACACCAGCTCGCCTTTAGCGAACATTTTGGTCCGGTCCAGAAGCTGTATCTCGAAGAACACCGGATCCCCGACTGCCCTGAGGTAGTCGTGCTATCGAATGAGCAAGTCGATGGTAAACATATTGGTGTCGTCGCTGCGGGTGACTTTTGGCACTCGGACCTGTCACCGAGCAAGACACCGGGACTCGCCACTATTTTGTATGGGCGCACTCTACCGAGCCAAGGTGGCGATACGGAGTTTGCCGATATGTTCACGGCCTATGACACACTCTCCAACGGAATGAAGGCCCGGATTGCGAATTTGCGGGGCGTTCACTGCATCAATAAGCTTCGCAATCACCGGGTCGAGGTGACCCGGCCGGGTGGTGCAGCCTATTACAAAACACAGAGCAGCATTCCCGATGAATGCCACCCAATCGTCCGCACCCATCCTGTATCAGGCCGCAAAGGGTTGTATATCTCGCCGCGTTTTACGATCAGCATTGTGAATATGGATGATGCGGAGGCGCAGCCTTTATTGGACGAGCTATTCGCACACCAGATCAAACCTGCACATGTCTATCTGCATAACTGGCAGGTCGATGATCTCGTGATGTGGGACAATCGCAGCGTTAATCACCGCGCCTGCGGCGGCTACGAGATGGTCGATATCAGGCGCATCCACCGAACCTCGACCCTCGGCGATGTGCCCTTCTAGTCTGTAGACTGAATTCAGAAAGAAAGCGGCCCGTCACCGCCGATAGTACAGCGCCGCAGCAGACGGCGTTGATCTCGTGGAAAATCGGTCCGCGCGTGGATTGAGGCATGATTATCCCACATCACCAGATCGCCAACCTGCCATTCATGCTCGTAAAAAATTTCCTCGTTTTCGGAAATTTCAAAAAGCTGATCCAGAATGTCATCGCTTTCAGCGCGTTCCAGCCCCTCGATCTGGGCCGACATTAACCGGTTAATATAGAGCGCCTTTTTACCGGTCTTTGAATGGGTCACTATAATCGGCTGCCAGCAATGGCGTAAGTCTTCGACGACGATGTTGTCGAGATCAAGCCGTTCGCGTCGCTTGTGATCATGGATTTGCAGAATCTTCCGGCCCTCAAGCTTGTCCTTCAGCTCTTGTGACAAGTTGGCATAGGCAGCGTACATGCTGTTCATACGCGTATTACCGCCTTCGGTCGGCAGCTCAACGGAATACAAAAACGTCGCCCGGTTGGGAATTTCATAATAGCAACTATCGGCGTGAAACCACATCTCACCATCGCCATAGGAACCTTCCTTACCACCGGCCTCTTCTGGGATATTGGTGACCAGCATGACATGGCCCTTCGTAGCTTCTTTGCCGGCGCGGATATCCTTCGGTGCGTTACGACGCACACCCAACGGGCCAAAGTGCCCGGCAAAGTCGAGCTGTTGTTGCTTGGTCAGGTTCTGGTCACGAAACACCAGCGCGACATATTGATTGAACGCTTCATTAAGGACCTCCACCGTCGTGGCATCCTGCGGCTGGCTGATATCGATCCCGGAAATTTCTGCCCCGACATGGGTAGTCAGCGGCGTAATTGTGAGGGCTCCGGTAGCGGAAATAGTGTCCATCGGCTTGATCCTGAAAGGCCTGTAATTTGATGGGTTTTCTTATCATGCAGACCTGCAAACAGCAAAGTTTTGCGGATTCCAGAGAATTCGGAGATGCTGTCCTCATAAAAGACAACTTTATTGAGGACATGAGAATGACCATCGATGTATCCGTCACCGCCCGCTACGAAAGCCTGAAAGATCGCGTTGTCATCATTACCGGAGGTGGTCAGGGCATAGGTCGGGGTTACGCCCATCATTTCGCCGCCCAGGGAGCTATTCCGATCATTGCAGAGCTCGACGGGGAAAACGGGGTCACGGTACAACGCGAGATTGAAGATAAAGGCAGCGTCGCGCGCGCCATTCAAACTGATGTCGCCTCGATGAACTCTGTCACAGACATGGTCGATCAGGTGCTTAAGGAGTTTGGCCGGATTGATGTCCTGATCAACAACGCGGCAATATTCTCTCGTATTACCATGGCGCCGTTCTGGGAATTGCCACTCGATGAATGGGATAGTGCGATGAACGTCAACGTCACCGGCAGTTATTACTGTGCCCGGGCTGTTGTACCTGCCATGCGGGAGGTGAAATGGGGTCGCATCGTTAACGTTACCTCGGGCACCGTCCAACTCGGCTCAGCGAATTATCTGCATTACATCACTTCAAAATCGGCGATGATAGGCATGACCCGATCAATGGCTCGCGAACTTGGCCCCTCGAACATCACGGTTAATACCTTTTGGCCGGGGATTACAAAGACGGAAGTGGACAGACCGTCAGCAACCGATGAAGTCTTTGAGATGTTTGCCCAACGGCAGTGTCTACCGCGCATGACGACCATCGAAGATCTCGCCAAGCCGATGCTGTTCCTTTGTTCGGAAGAAGCCGCCTATATGACAGGCCAGATTTTCGAACCGGATGGCGGGCTGAGCTTTAACTAAGGACGCTATTCGGCAGCCGCAACGCCTGCATCGAGAATGTTGAGAATTTGTTCAGCGCGCACCGGCGTGCTGTTAATTTCCGCACCAAAGGATTTGAGCGCATCGCACACTGCATTGGCGATCACCACAGGGGGGGCGATAGCGCCGCCCTCGCCCAACCCTTTAAATCCAAAGGAATTGCGGGGCGAAGGGGTTTCGGTGTGAATGACATTAATCGGCGGCACGTCAGATGCCGTCGGCAATAAATAATCCATAAAGCTGCCGGTCATCAGCTGGCCGTGCTCGTCATAGGAAAGCTCCTCGAACAGGCCACCACCGATGCCCTGCACCAAACCACCTTTGACCTGACCATCAGCAATACCCGGATTAATCAACGTGCCAGCGTCATGTACCTCAACATAGTTTTCAATTTTGACGACGCCTGTTTGAGCATCAATTTCGAGAATCGCTGCATTTGCCGCATACGCCCAGGTGACGGTCGGCGGTTCATAATAGGCCGTGCCTTCAAGCCCCGCTTCAATGCCTTCGGGACGCTGATGGATCCAGCCGGGAAGTGCCGCCCGTGCAACCTCCTTCAACGTCATCGACATTTCGGGCACGCCGATGACACCGACCGACCCACCGCGCAGCTCAAGATCAGATTCCGAGGCTTCAAGAACATTGGCGGCAATGGCGAAGACTTTTTCTTTCACCTTGTCGCTGGAATCCTTGATCGCGCCGGAGGCCGTTACCGCGCTGCGGCTCGCAATGGTGCCATAGCCCATCGTCACATGTGATGTGTCAGCTAGCGTCACCACGACATCATCGATGTCCACATTCCAGATATCGGCCGCGACCTGAGCAAAGGCGGTCTCGTGGCCCTGACCCTGCGGACAGGCGCCAGTTGCCACCATCACCTTGCCGGAGGAGTCGATCTTAACAGTCGCACCTTCAAAGGGACCGATGCCTGTACCTTCAACATAACAGCCAAGACCAAGACCGAGATAACGGCCATCGGCCAACGCCTCTTTCTGCCGCGCACGAAACGCGTCTAATCCGCCGATGCCGTCCAGCGCCTTGCGCAGTGCTTCGGGATAATCACCGCTGTCATATTCGATCATGACACCGTCACGATACGGCAAACCAACCGCGTATGGCATTTGTTCCGGCTGGATCATGTTGCGGAAACGCACTTCTGCTGGATCAAGCCCCAACTCATTCGCGATCAAATCGATCGAGCGTTCCATCGCAAAGGCAACTTCAGGCCGACCGGCTCCACGATAAGGGGCATTCGGCGTCCGATTGGTCATCATGACCTTACAATCGGCCTCGTAATGCGGAATGTCATACGGACCCATGAAGTGGGCGATAGAGTTCCCCGCAATCGCCGCACCAACTGGCGAATAAGCACCGGAATCAACCAGGAAGTAATTTTTCACGACGCTGATCCGACCATCATCGTCATACCCGACCTCAATATCGAACAGATTGTCCCGTGAATGGGCAGCATTCAGGAGATGCTCGTGACGGTCTTCCAACCATTTAACGGGACGGCCCAGCCGCTTCGCCAGATAGGCGATCAAGATATCCTCTGGATAGACATGGCCTTTGCCACCGAAACCGCCACCAACATCGGGAGCAACGACCCGCACGCGATCTTCTGGCATACCCAAAGCATTGGCGACTTCGCGCCGTACCCAATGGACAACCTGAGTCGACGACCACACCGTGATACTGTCGGTCCGGGAGTCATATTCCGCGACCACGCCACGACATTCCATCGGCATCGCCGCATAACGGTGATGAAAATAACGCCGCTTTAACCTATGCGGCGCCGTCGCAAGGGCTGCTTCGCCATCACCCTTCTTGGCGTGGAGTGTTGCCGCGATGTTGCCCGGCAGATGATCATGTACCAGCGCCTCCGCATCGAGCGCGACTTCCGCATTGGCCACCGGCGGCAATGGTTCGAAATCGCCCTCTATCAGCTCTGCTGCGTCTTCCGCCATATAGCGATCGCCGGCCACCACCAGCGCATAGGGCTCGCCGACATAACGCAGCTTGTCATACGGCACCAAGGTCTGATCGGGGATTTCGATATGCGGGTCCATACCATCGCGCCAACCTTTAGGTGCCGCGACCTGCATGCCACTAATCGGCGGTAACACGTCCTTAAGCTCCGCACCCGCCAGCGCCAACACGACACCGTCAGCATTGCGCGCGGCTTCTAAATCAACGGAATTTATCCGCGCATGGGCCTGCTGGCTGCGGACGATGGCGACGTGGACCATGCCCTCTAATTTCATATCGCCGACAAATGTTCCAGCGCCTTTAAGCAAACGGTTGTCCTCGCGGCGAACGACCGAGCGACCAATATAAGACGGCATTGTATCAACCATTGTCGTTCTCCCGCTTTATCGGTTTGCCATGCACTTGTTCGGCATAGGCGGCAACCGCTTTAATAATGCCTTCATATCCCGTGCAGCGACACAAAGCCGCCGACATCCCCACTTTGATATCCTGTTCGCTAAGCGAGTCGCTGCTATTCACCAGATCAATGGCAATCATCAACATGCCCGGTGTGCAGTAGCCGCACTGAAGCGCTCGATGTTCTGAAAACAATTTCTGTAGCGGATGCAGCTCATCGCCATCGGCCAGGCCTTCAACCGTTTTGACATCCGCGCCTTCCGCCTGCACCGCAAACATCAAACAGGACCGTACCGCCACGCCATCCACAATAACTGTACAGGCTCCGCAAACCCCGTGCTCACAGCCGACATGCGTGCCGGTCTTGCCGAGCACATCCCTCAAGAAATCGGAGAAGAGCATACGAGGAGACGCATCCCCCGAGAGCGCGTCGCCGTTGACCGTCAATGAAACACTGCGCGGTGCCTTCATGATCTCACTCCCGCACGTTGTGCTGCTTTTTCTACAGCCTGACTTGTCATCACACCGGCAAGACGCCTCCGGTAATCCGCACTGGCGTGTAAATCTGACATCGGATCAACCGATGCTGCCGCTGCATCGGACGCCGCTTTGATCGCCTCTGCCCCAACGCCATAGCGCTGAATAATCTCCTCGGCTACCGTCAATCGGGAGGCTGTCGTCCCCGCGCCACAGACCGCAAGACGGACGTCCGTCGGCGCGCCGTTTGCAAAAGTGATCTGCGCGGCTACACCAGCTAGCGCGTAGTCACCATGACGCCTGGCAATCTCAACAAAGGCAGAACCGCTGCCGACCGGAGCTTTGGGAACGGTGATCTCGGTCAGCAATTCATCCGGTGCTAACGCCGTCGTCAGGATATCCTCAAAAAAATCTGCTGCCTTAATTCGTCGTTCACCTCGGACACTTTGTACGACGATTTCACACTCCAGCGCCAACACAACGGCGGGATACTCCGCCGCCGGATCAGCATTGGCGAGACTACCGCCAATTGTGCCGCGGCTTCTGATCGGCAAATGCGCAATCTGGGTCGTCGCCTCCTGAAGCAAAGGTGAAACTTGGCGAACAAGATCGCTTTCTTCGATGGCACGTTCACGCGTCATCGCGCCAATTGCAATTTGGTCGCCCACGTCTTTTATATAGGCAAGATTGGCAATCCGATTGAGATCAACAAGAATATCGGGGCGGCTGAGCCGAAAATTTAGAAGAGGCACCAGACTCTGCCCACCAGCAAGCGGCATCGCGGCATCGCCATGCTCCGATAACAGCGATAATGCTTCAGCTAAGGAAGATGGGGCTAGAATGTCTAACAGAGGTGGTTTCACAGGGTTCGCTCTCTTCTGTAGCTCCGACACGACATCAAAGACCCATCCCGTTATCCGAGTCAAACCTGCTACGGCGATAACGCCCAAGTTTTAACCTCTGATTCAGTTGTATCCGTAATCATTATCAGGCATTAGGTCAGTTCGCGTCAGTGAAAGACGCTGCCAGGAGCCCCGCAGACATCGTGACACCTCTCTCAAGAACAGACCGGATAACCCGCGCCTGGCTCAAAATGCCGGGAAATATTCGCGGCATCCTGTGGCTGAGTATCGGGGCCTTTCTGTTTTCAATTACCGATGTTGTCGTTAAACAGCTTGGTCGGAAGTTCGATCCAACAGAGCTCGCTTTTTTCCGCTATGGCATTGGCATGATCATGCTGACACCAATTTTTATCAAAATGGGTGTAGCAGAGCTCAAAACGACACGCATCGGAATGCATATTCTTAGAATGTCGCTCGCCATGGTTGCACAACTCGGGATTTTTATTACCGTAATCAACATGCCGCTCGCCGATGCCACCGCGATCTTTTTTTCCAAGCCGCTGTTTACAACAATCGTGGCGGTCATCGTGATATCTGAAGTGGTCAGCGGCCGTCGCTGGATAGCAACGATTGTTGGATTTGTCGGCGTTATGATCATGATCCAGCCTGGTGCCGACACCATTAACCCCATTGCTTTAATCGGCGTAGCGTCTGCATTGGCCTTCGCGACAGCAAATGTCCTTATTCGGGTTCTTTCCAAAACTGAGCCCCCCAACCGCATCCTGTTTTACTACCATGTCGGCGGCATTCTTGTTTTCACCGGCCCCGCCATTTGGTTCTGGACGACGCCCGTTGGGATTGAATGGGTTTTGCTCATTTCGATTGCCGTGCTGACCACCATTGGCATGGCCTGCTTTGTCCGAGCGTTCTCCGCTGGCGAAGCCAATGCCGTTGGGCCGATTGAATACGTCCGGCTGATTTATGCCGCCTTGTTCGGATATTTTTTGTTCAGTGAAATTCCGTCAATATGGACAGGAATCGGGGCGACATTGATCATCGCCAGCGCGATCTACATTGCCCGTGACGAAGCCCGAAAAGCGGCCGCAGCATGACGGATAAACCACCAAATAAATTTCAAATCTGGTGGGGCGGTCTGTCGGGTAACTGTCGCGGCATTTTATGGCTAACAATGGGGACCATAGCATTTGCCCTGAATGATGTTCTCGTCAAACTACTGGGCAAAAAATTCGGCCCCATGGAACTCGCCTTTTGCCGATATTTCATTGGCATCCTTATCCTGTCACCCATATTTTTTCGGATGGGTATCTCGGGCTTAAAGACCAAAAGGCTCAAACTCCATATGCTGCGACTAGTCATCGCCTGCATTGCCCAGGTCGGCGTTTTCTATTCCGTTATCAATCTTTATCTCGCAGACGCCACCGCTATTGCCTTTTCGCGTCCGCTCTTCACCACCATCATCGCCGTCCTGTTGCTATCTGAACTGGTTTCATCGCGGCGCTGGGTCGCGACAGGTTTCGGATTCATCGGCGTGCTGATTATGGTCCGGCCTGGCCACGCAGGATTTGACCCTGTCACGGTCATCGCCCTCGTCAGCGCCTGCACGTTTGCGTTTGCCAATGTGCTTATTCGGTTGATGTCTTCCACTGAACCGCCCAACCGTATCCTGTTTTACTATCATGCCGGCGGCACCCTCATCTTTCTCATACCAACGATTTTCCTGTGGCAGACTCCGGTCGGAGTCGAATGGCTTTTGCTCGTTGGGATCGGCGTTATGACGACCATCGGTATGACAGGCTTTATCCGTGCCTTCTCGGTCGGCGAAGCAAACGCCGTTGGGCCGATGGAATATATCCGGCTGATCTATGCTGGTGCTCTTGGATATTCAATCTTTGGCGAGGTTCCGGATTACTGGACTTTCGCTGGCGCCCTGATCATCATCATCTCCACCATCTACATCGCTCGCGACGAATCAAAGCGATCACCAAGATAAAGCGCAATCAGTTTTCTATACGGGGGGCGGCGTTGTTTTTGCGGCCTCTATCGCTTTGAGGGCCGCTTCCCGACGCGCGATATAGTAGCTGCTACCGAAGATGACGAGAGCGCCGGCTCCTGTCCAAATATCAGGGTTTTCCTGAAAAAAAACGATGCCGAGGCAAACCGTAAAGGGTAGCTTGAGGAAGTTAAACGGCATGACAACCGAGGCTTCACCAACAGAGAGAGCCCGGATAATTCCCTGACGTGCCAGCGCGCTAAAGATGCCAACCGCCAAGATCCAGACAATATGTTCAGCGCGAACTTCGCTCCAGTACAGGATCGCCGGCACCACGCCAATCGTCGCCATCAGGATAAAATCATAGTAAATAATTTTATTGGAGCTATCGATTTTTGCCAATTTCTTGGTCGACACGTTGATTAACGCATAGGCGCAGCTGGTTACGACAACGCCAAGAGCAGCCAAACTCATCTCCTGAAATCCGGGCCGAATAATGATCATTACCCCGCCAAATCCGATAAGAAGAGCCGCCCAACGACGAATGCCGGGCCGTTCGCCAAGCAACAAAACCACAAACAACACCGTGAAGAGCGGCGATGTAAACATCAGCCCGGTAACATCCTGCAGCGGCAAATTGGCCAGCGCAAAGATCAGCAGAACCATACCACCGTAATTGAGGATGGCGCGGAACA
>CAJJCG010000009.1 GCA_905182615.1 Alphaproteobacteria bacterium UBA2964
GTCATTTGATACGGCGAAGGACAGTTTCAGCCCTTGCAGCTCTTCGAGCAGGGCATGGGCCGTTTCAACGCGGTTCACCGGGCCCTATCAGCAATACCGAGGGCGCGCAACATAGTTCGTGCCTGATAGACACCGGTTCGCCTATAAGTTGCGTAGACCATCAGCTCCACCCCACCATCATCGGCTAAAACGTTGTGGAGGACTCCGCAGCAATCGATATAGTCTTAGGGTCCCGGCGCAATTGTCGCGATGTTGGGAAGGGACCCGGAATGAAAACTTATGTTTTGAAGGCCGCGCGCCGTGGCCCGGTCTTCCGCGATGTCTTTCGAGGCTGTGGACAGATCGAGGTAGGTCACCTCTCGAGGTTCGCCGCCGGCAACCAGTGCTCAAAACGGTTTGGAAAAGTCCCGTCTGCCGCCAAAAACATAGTGATTGATCTCCGCCAGCTGACTGGGTGAGCCGGTTACCATGCGCTGTGCCTCGTCTGCTGGATGCGTGGCGGATAGGGAAAATTTTCATATTGTTTGCTTAGCGCCTCAACGCTGTCAGAAGTCGCCATGAATGTTTTCCTGAGAGGGGTTGCGTTGGCACGTCTGGATTCCGATAGTTATAGATGGAAAGGTTGGTTTAGAATGCGCGGATATTTTGGCATCGGTGTCGAAGGAGTTTCGAAACCGATGAATGCGGGAAATTTGTTTCGGACAGCACATGGTTTTGGAGCAGGGTTCGTCTTTACCATTGATGCAAAATTCGACCCCGGCCTTATGAAATCCGATACATCGGATATGGCCGGGCAGGTACCTTTTTATAGCTTTGACAACGTTAAGTCGATGCGGTTGCCGGATCGTTGTTCTTTGGTCGGCATCGAGCTAACTGATGATGCTATCGAATTGCCGAGTTTCCGCCACCCGCGCAATGCCGCCTATGTGTTGGGGATGGAGCGTGGCAGTCTGTCGCTGGGGCTTTTGGAATGTTGCGATCACGTTGTCAAAATTCCGACGCAATTTTCACTGAATCTTGCAACTGCAGGCGCTATTGTTATGTATGATCGTTTATCGACCCTTGGTCGGTTTGGCGGGCGTCCGGTTGTTCCGGGCGGCCCAGTAGAGCCAGTGCCGGAACATGCGTTTGGCGACCCTGTATGGAAAAAGAAAGAGCGCCGTCGTCAAAAGATGGCTGCATCCGACGAGACTAGCGATAAGGTATAGAAAAGAATACAAGGATTTAAGGCAGTGCGAACGAAAATAATCTCATCCTTGGCGGTATTTCTAGCTGGATTTGTGGTTTTTGCGGCAGCCCCAGTTCAAAGCGCTGGCGTGAAATCTGCTCAAGTCTTTAAAGACTGGTCGGTTCATGTCGCCGGGAAAAAGAAAAAGAAGATTTGTTATCTCCACGGCGAGCCCAAGAAATCAACAGGCAAATATAAACGGCGTGGCCCTACCTATTTGCAGGTCACCCAACGCGTCGCTGACCGTGCTCGGAACGAAGTGTCGATTACTGCTGGATATAGCTACAAAAAAGGCAGTGCAGTTACGGTCAAATTTGACGACAAGAATTTCTCAATGTTTACCGATGGGAGTACGGCATGGTCGCGTGATGCGCGCGGTGACGCAGCTCTTGTCAAAGCAATGCGCGCTGGTAAGTCGATGATTGTTACTGGGGTTTCCGGCCGCGGTACGGCGACTAAAGATCGATATTCGCTCGCAGGATTTACAGCGGCCCACAAGGCCATCAACAAATCCTGCGGCAAAAAATAAAAATTGATCTCCGCTACGTTGCCTGACAATGCTGATCGCGCTAGGTCGGGGCTTCACAATATTTCAAAGAATGAGGAGAAGAAAATGAGCACAGGGTTTGACGCCAACACGGCCTATAGCATGAAAGGTAAGGTTGTTATCGTGACCGGCGGCGGCACGGGTATCGGAAAGGTTTATAGTCAACGATTGGCGGAGAGTGGCGCCAAGGTGGTGCTTGCCGATATCGCCGCCGATGAGGCCAATGATGTTGCGGCACAAATCCGCGATGCTGGTGGGCAGGCGCTGTCCGTGACGACCGACGTTACGGATGAAGCCGCCGTTCAGGCGATGGCCGATGCCGCAGTGAATGAATTTGGTGGCATTGACGGGTTGGTCAATAACGCTTCTCTTATGAGCGTGTTGCCGCGGGGAGACTGGTTTGAGATTTCAGTCGACCGTTGGGATTCTGTGATGGCGGTCAATCTGAAGGGCATCTTTTTGTGTAGCCGCGCAGTGTACCCCCATATGCAAAAACGCGGCGGTGGCAGCATCGTCAATATATCCTCTGGTCGCATTTGGGAGGGCAATCCCAACCGGCTTGACTACACGACCTCCAAGGCTGGCGTTGTTGGCTTGACCCGGGCGCTGGCGCGTGAGGTCGGTGACGACAAGATCAGCGTGAATGCGATCACACCGGGCTTTACGCTGAGCGAAACCCAAATGTCGTCTTCATCGTCAAATTATCTT
Organism: Alphaproteobacteria bacterium UBA2964; assembly: GCA_905182615.1. Taxonomy (GTDB): domain Bacteria; phylum Pseudomonadota; class Alphaproteobacteria; order MPNO01; family UBA2964; genus UBA2964. Next base: position 2,484 of record CAJJCG010000009.1, read on the forward strand.
GGTGGTAAAGATGACGGAAAATGCTTCAAACGACCGCAAACACCTGACGATCTGGTCGGGGCGGTGATCTTCTTGCTCAGCGGCGCGGCTGGTTTTATTACGGGCCAGACCGTTAACGTAGATGGTGGCATGTATATGCACTAAGGTAGCTGGGCAAATTCTCGCTATTCTGCATATCGTCTTATTGGATCCTTAATGGCTGACTCCCCAGAACCGACCGGCAAACCCGGTATGAAAAAGAACGTCGCTTTGCTGGCTCTCTGTCAGGCGCTGTTTAACAGCTCGACCGGTGTCGTTCTCTCAGTGTCCGCGCTGGTGGGGTTGGCTCTGGCCTCCGACAAATCTCTGGCGACATTGCCACAAGCTTTGCAGTGGGAGGCAACCGCCGCGTTCTCGATACCTCTGGCGATGATTATGCGCCGGTTTGGCCGCCGCACCGGCTTTATCTTTGGCGCGTTGATGGGATCCTCAGGTGCTCTAATTGCGGCGGTGGCTATATTTCAGGGATCGTTTGAACTCTATCTGGTGGCTATCATATTCTTTGGCGCCTACACGATTTCCGGCCAGACTTATCGATTTGCAGCAGCGGATGTCGCTGATGAGAAATGGCACGGTATCGCGATTTCTTTGGTCATTGGTGGTGGCGTGTTGGCGGCATTCATTGGACCGGAAATATCCAAATGGACCCATGATGTTGCCAGCCTGTGGCTTGGCAATGAGACCTTTGCCAAGGTCATAGAGTTTATCTGTGGTCCCGGGATTACTGCTGCGGCAACGGTCGTGCCGGGTGAAAACCCGCCCTATCAGTTTGGCGTTACGTTTATTGTGCTCGCCTTCTTGCCTATCCTTTTGATCTTCATGGTTTCGCTGGTCGGATTCCCGAAAAAGGAAGAGCAGAAGTTTGAGAATTCGGGCCGTCCCTTAGGTGAGCTCCTTCGCCAGCCTGGCTATGTCGTTGCGGTGCTTTGTGCCGTTATCGGGTGGGGCGTCATGGTGCTGATGATGGCGGCGACACCGCTCGCTATGGTCCAGGAATACGGCCATACGTTTGTGGACACAGCCTTTATAGCGCAGTGGCACATGTTCGGTATGTTCGCGCCTTCCTTCTTTACAGGATCGTTGATCAAAAAATGTGGGTTGCTGAATGTCCTGCTGGCCGGTTTGGTGTTGTCGAGTACTGCCGCTCTGATCGGCATGTCGGGTGGAACGATCGAACATTTCTGGTTTGCTAATATTTGTGTCGGGTGCGGCTGGAACTTCCTGTTTGTCGGGGCCACGCACCTTTTGACCAAGATGTATCACCCCGAAGAAAAGGCGAAAGCCCAGGGCATGAATGACTTTATGGTCTTTCAGTCGGTTGCGGCATTTTCGTTATCTGCTGGTTTGCTGCAGAACAGCGTCGGTTGGACGACGGTTTGTATGTTGCTATTGCCCTGTGTCGCGGTCGTATTTGTGGCGGTGCTCTATCTTAAGTTCGTGCCGGGGGCGGCGCCGCCAGGGCTCGGCCGCCCAGCAGCCCCGGCTGCCGCTGAATAAAGAATGTTTCCCGTGAGCGCCTCGGCGCTCTATATAGTGCCGTTATGCCGGATACTCAGGATATCATAATTCAGGAAACGCCTTTGGCGCCTGCCGTTCCAACTGCGGCAGGCCAGGTGAATCTCATCGGCTTAAGTCGTCAAGAGCTAGAAAACACGATCGTCGGGTTTGGCTTGCCTAAATTTCGGGCTAAGCAAATCTTTCACTGGCTTTACCACCGCGGCGCGAAGTCGTTTGATGAAATGACAACCCTGTCAAAGAGGGCACGCGAACAATTTGCTGAACGGTGTATTATTGCCCGTCCTAGCGTGGTCAATGAACAGCTTTCAGAAGACCACACTCGGAAATGGCTGCTCGGTGTGCACGGCGGTGGCGAAGTCGAAACTGTCTATATCCCCGAGAGGGACCGCGGCGCGCTGTGTATCTCTTCGCAGGTAGGCTGCGCATTGAGCTGCAGTTTTTGCCATACCGGTACCCAACCGCTGATGCGGAACCTGACATCGGCTGACATTGTCGGCCAGATGCTGGTGGCGCGCGACACCTATAACGAATGGCCGAGCCCGCGTGGCGGACGGTTGTTGTCCAACATCGTCATGATGGGGATGGGTGAGCCACTGTTGAATTTTGACAATGTCGCAAAAGCACTGACCATCATCATGGATCAGGAAGGCATTTCAATTTCCAAACGCCGGATCACCCTATCGACGGCCGGTTATGTTCCGAATATGCAGCGCTGTGGTGAAGAGCTGAATGTGAACCTCGCTGTCTCGTTACATGCGGTGCGTGATGATCTGCGCGACGAGATCGTGCCGATCAACAAGAAGTTCCCGATCAAGGTATTGCTGGATGCCTGCCGTGCTTATCCCGGGTCCAACAATGCGCGGCGCATCACGTTTGAATATGTGATGCTGAAGAATGTAAATGATTCAGAAGCCGATGCCCGAGAGTTAGTACGGCTAATGAAAGGTATCCCGGCTAAAATAAATTTGATCCCGTTCAACGCCTGGCCAGGGGCGCCGTTTGAATGTTCCAATGGCGCAACCATTAATCGTTTTGCAGAGATTGTGAACGATGCGGGATATTCCGCCCCTGTTCGCGTGCCGCGTGGCCGGGATATTCTGGCAGCCTGCGGTCAGCTCAAATCTGCCAGTGAACGAGCGAAGCGGAAATCTCAGTAAGCTCCCGCAGCCACGACATGAGCACGATATGAGTGAGTCGGCATTTCGTCGCGTATTTTTTGCATCGCCGGCTTGTACAAACCGGATGCCCTCCAGACGCTACGCGATAATTGATAGCGCCGTGCTCGGTACACCGCATAACCAAAAAGGTTAAAAAAGTCCAAGTAGTAGAAGGTTTTGAATGCGATCAGGGCAGCATTGCTACCCATTGTCTGAATATAGAAGTTGCCCACGTTGATGATGATGCCGACTGTGATTAGCACAGCGAAAACGATCAGGAATCCGAGAAACAGCTCCTTACCCGTGCCGGTATATTCCAGTGGTTCGCCAAAAAGAGATTGGCTCCCCAGATACATTTTCGGATACGGGTTTTGCTCCAGAACCGATAAAAACCGAGGGTGATAATGGTCAAAATTTTATTCTTGAAGACCAGCTAGCCGAGGGATTTGGCCTGACCAAAATAGGCGAGAGGGTGTTGAACTGGTCCGAGGGAAGCTGCCCCTGCATCTGAAATGGGCTCTGAGCTGGATCCCGAAAAATCACTCGTAGCCTGATCTGTCATCCTTTGTTCTCCTCATTACCGTGTGTTCTGTTATCCGGGACATCACCCTTCAATAATTCTTATTCACTTGAAGAAGTTTTGCAATTAAGAGTAGCAATCAGTACTTCCTCTTGTGATCGCCCTGCTAATCCATATACTTCGCGCGCTTTTCCTATGATTTCCTGAGCAAAGGGTCGGACGATGGCTGAGATCAATAAAAGAGACATCAATAAGGTAGTCCTAGCCTATTCGGGCGGGTTGGATACCTCCGTCATTCTGCGCTGGCTGCAGGAAGAATATGAGTGTGAGGTCGTCACCTTTACCGCTGACCTCGGTCAGGGTGAAGAGGTTGAACCGGCGCGGGCCAAGGCCGAAGCTGCCGGTATCAAAGAGATATATATCGAAGATGTCCGCGAAGAGTTTGTCCGCGATTTCGTGTTTCCGATGTTTCGGGCAAATGCCGTCTATGAAGGCGTTTACCTGCTCGGTACATCGATCGCTCGGCCGTTGATTGCCAAACGCCAAATCGAGATCGCAGCCGAGACCGGTGCCGACGCCGTCAGCCATGGCGCGACCGGCAAGGGCAATGATCAGGTTCGGTTTGAGCTTGGCTATTATGCGCTCAACCCGGAAATTCAGGTCATCGCACCGTGGCGCGAATGGGACCTCGATGGCCGGCAGAGGTTGCTCGAATATGCTCGCGCACATCAGATTGATATTCCACGCGATAAGGAAGACGAGCCGCCTTATTCAACCGATGCGAACCTGTTGCATATTTCCTATGAAGGCCGCGCGCTTGAAGACCCATGGGTCGAGCCAAGTGACGCGATGTTTACCCGTAGCGTCTCGCCGGAAATGGCGCCCGATACTCCGACCTATATTGAGGTCGAGTTCGAATGTGGTGACCCGGTTGCCATTGATGGTGAAAAACTGTCCCCGGCGGTGATGCTGACCAGACTTAATGAGCTTGGTGGCGCTAATGGTATTGGCCGTCTGGATCTGGTGGAGAACCGCTATGTCGGGATGAAGTCACGTGGTGTCTATGAAACGCCCGGCGGCACGGTTCTGCTGACAGCGCATCGTGGGATTGAAAGTATCACGCTGGATCGGGGGGCGGCTCATCTGAAAGACGATCTGATGCCGCGCTATGCCGAGCTGGTCTATAACGGGTTCTGGTTCTCGCCGGAGCGCGAGATGATCCAGACGGCGGTTGATGAAAGCCAACAACATGTCACCGGTACCGTTCGGCTCAAACTCTATAAGGGGTCGGTTTCTGTCGTTGGCCGTAAATCACCTTACAGTCTCTATTCGGAATCGCATGTGACGTTTGAGGCCGACACGGTCTATGACCAGCGCGATGCACAAGGCTTTATCAAGCTCAACGCCTTGCGCCTGCAACTCCTGCAAGCGGCGCAAAAACGTTTCACCAGTTGACGTGCCCGGTTCCGCTACAAGACAATCTGGCTGAATGTTGGCGGAAACGGAAAGAATATGATTGGATTTGAGCAGGACGGCAGGGTCGGGCGATTGTTTTTGCAGCGCGCGTCGCATGCCAACGCCTTTACTTCTGAAATGCTGAGCCGCACGGCCGAGATTCTCGAGACTGCGCCAGGTGAAAGCGATGTCATCGTTATCCATGCCGTGGGAGGTGATTTCTCGCTGGGGCGTGACCGCGAAGAACCAAAGCACACCGGCGGGCCGTATGCGGGGTTTAGTGAGATCAGTCGCGTTAACGCCGCCTTTACAGCCTTTCCCGGTATCGTGGTGACGGCCATTAAGGGCCGCGCCTTTGGATTTGGTCTTGGGCTTGCCATGCGTTCCGATATTGTCATCGCCGCGCATGACGCCCGATTTATGCTCGATGAGGTCAGCCTTGGCTTTCCACCGATGTTCCTGATGGAAGTCATCCATGAACATTTGCCGCCGAAGCGCGCGCTCGATTTGATCCTTTCCAGTCGCGAATTTGATGCCGCGGAAGCGCTCGATATCGGATTACTGTCGCGCGTCGTGCCTGCCGATCTCCTTGAAGCGGAAGTCGATGAATTTGTCTCTACGCTCGGTAGCCGCAATGCAGATGTTCTTAAAAGCTGTAAGTCTTATTTGACGGCGATTAAGCAAATGCCCGCCGCCGCTCGGCCTAATAACGCGTTGGTCGAACAGGCTAAGTTTGCACTGGACCATCATTGATGGGCGAAGCTCCGCTCAGCTGGCCCGACGGTAACGACCGGGTTCCGTACTGGATCTATACCGATCAGGGTAATTACGAGCGCGAGCTTGAGAAAATCTTTTACGGCCCGGTCTGGAACTACGTTGGGCTTGAATGCGAAATACCAAATCCTGGTGATTTTAAACGAACGCAGATTGGTGATCAGTCGATTATTGTCGTGCGCGACGCCGAGGGTGGTGTAAACGCGCTGGTGAATCGCTGCGCCCATCGCGGGGTCAAGATTTGTGAGCAAGATAAGGGCTCGTTTAGCGAGATCATGTGTCCCTACCATCAATGGACCTATGACCTGAAAGGTAATTTGCAGGGCGTACCGTTTCACCGAGGGGTCAAAGGCAATGGGGGGATGCCTGCGGATTTCTCCATGGCGGATAACGGACTTGATGTTCTTAAGGTGCATGTCAGGAATGGCGGTATCTTCGCGACCATGTCCGATAAAACGCCCCCGTTTGAGACCTATATGGGTAATCGCATCCTTGGCTATTACGATCGCGAGCTTGATGGCCGGAGCCTCAGCCTGCTCGGTCATTCACGGCAACGTATAGGCGCCAACTGGAAGCTGATGCTGGAGAATATCAAGGACACGCATCATGCGAGCCTGTTGCATGTGTTCTTTGTGACCTTCGGTCTGTTTCGTGTCGATAACGACTCGCGGGTTGAGATGGATGATACTGGGCTGCACACAGCGCTGAGCTCGATCCGCGGCAAGCAGGAACTGAATGATGGCACCGCCCAGATGAGATCTTTCGATTCAAATCTGGCCCTCAATGATCCTAGTCTACTGGATGTCGTGCGCGAGTTTGACGGCGATCAGACCGTCGTGATGCAGACGCTGTGGCCAAACGTGATCCTGCAGCAGCAATCGAACACGCTGGCGACGCGGCAAATCGTGCCCAAGGGACCCAATTCCTTTGAGCTGCATTGGACATTCTTTGGCTATGAAGATGATGACGAAGAAATGACCGCGCGGCGTTTGCGGCAAGCCAATCTCATGGGTCCTGCCGGTTTGGTGTCCATGGATGACGGACAAATTTTGGAACGCACCCAGGAAGGGATACTTGCCCATCCCAATGAGCAAGGCGTGGTTGAACTTGGTGGACGAGGCACCGATGACGCCGATCACATGGTGACTGAAGTGGCGCTGCGCGCTTTCTATAAAGGCTATCGCAATGTGATGGGGCTATGACGATAACGCCCGAATTACGCAGCGAGATCGCAGATTTGGCTAACGCCTATGCGTTGGCCATCGATGATGGCGAGCTTGACCGATGGCCGAGGTTCTTCGCGTCCGACTGTCTGTATAAAATTATCGCCAAGGAAAATTTCGATAGTGGCTTGCCGCTTGGCCTGCTGATGTGTGACTCGCAAGGCATGCTCCAGGATCGGATGGAGGCTTTCTCTAAACTTAACGTGTTTGGTCCCCGCAGCTGGCGACACATGTTGGGGGCCGTGTATACGACAGGTTCCGAAAAGGAAATCAGCGCCCGCACGAACTTTGTGATTTTCGAAACGTTGGCCGGTAAGGACACACACATCCTGTGTGCCGGCGAATATCGGGATATCATTATCCGCGAACACGGCGCGCTCAAATTTCGCGAGCGTCTATGTGTCTACGATACAACGATGATCCCTAATTCCATTGTGCGTCCTATTTAGGGTACGGCCTATTTAACCGGTAGCCAATCTGACGCCGCCTGAAAGAATTTATGTCCCAATTTGATGTCATTGTTGTTGGCGCTGGTGCCGCCGGGCTGATGTGCGCAGCGGAAGCTAATCGCCGGGGCCGCCGTGTATTACTTCTCGATCAGGCGGAAAAAATTGCGCAGAAAATTTTTATCTCGGGCGGCGGGCGCTGTAACTTCACCAATCTCTATGCCTCGCCAGAAGATTTCCTGTCGGCCAATCCGCGATTTTGCGTTTCAGCGCTGGCGCGCTACACCCAGTACGATTTCATCGCTCTGGTCGATCAATACGAGATCGAGTGGCATGAGCGTGATCATGGGCAGCTATTCTGCCTCGGTCCTGCCAAGCAGATCATTGATATGCTGCTCGCCGAGGCCCAGGGCACGGATATTCAAACGGCGGTGAATGTAACGGGCATTTCAAAAGACGATGCCGGCGAATTCACTATGGCAACGGATCGCGGAAATTTCACGTCGGAAGCTTTGGTTATTGCGACCGGCGGACCGTCGATTCCTAAAATGGGGTCCAGCATTTTTGGTTATCAGATCGCTAAGCAGTTTGGTCTGAACCTGGTTGAGCCCCGCGCGGGGCTGGTGCCGTTGACTTTTGATTCAGAAACACTGGCGCGGCTCGATGGCCTGTCCGGTATTTCCGTCGATGCCCGGGTCACTCTCGGGAAAACAGAGTTTATCGAAGGGCTACTCTTTACCCATCGAGGGCTCAGTGGCCCGGTGATATTGCAAATCTCATCCTATTGGCGACAGGGCGATACCATTACGGTCGATCTGTTGCCGGAAATCGATTTGTTCGCGCATTTAAAAGAAGTGAAACAAAGCCAGCCGAAAAAGGATGTTGTTTCTATCCTGGGCACTCTTTTGCCGTCGCGGCTTGCGCAACGCATGACCGGCTGGACGGACAGCAACGGACGGCTAGCGGACATGCCGGATAGGACGCTGCAACGGCTTGCCGACCACATCAATCGCTGGCAGGTCACGCCTGATGGCTCCCAAGGACTGAGGACGGCGGAAGTCACCGTCGGTGGGGTCGATACAAATGAGCTGTCGTCACAGACCATGGAAGCCCGCAAAGTGCCTGGCCTATATTTTATTGGCGAATGCGTCGATGTTACCGGCCATCTTGGCGGGTTTAACTTCCAGTGGGCCTGGGCGTCCGGCTATGCAGCTGGGCAGATTGTTTGAAGAACCACTCCCTTTTGGTTAGGGTGTGGCCGCTTTGATAGTTGGATTTAGGAAATAGATCTAGTGCTTGTGACCGTCTTTCGCCTATTCGTTGTGTCAGGCCTCATGGTGGCGCTGGTTGCCTGCGCTGGACCGGAGAAGGTGGCGCCATCAGTGGCGAAATCTACACCTGTAGTTGAAACGTAGCCCAAACAAGAAGCGACACGGCAGAACGCACCTCAAAAATCGTTCATTCCGACAATTGTAACAGCTAACCGATATCTTGAATGTGTGCTCTACGCCTGTGCCCAGACCAAAGTTAACCTGCGTGGCAACACCTGGACCTGGTGGCGCGGTAAGAAAAATCGCTATGGCCGAAGCCGAACGCCGCAAATAGGGGCTGTTCTCGTCCTCAAACGAGGGGGCAAACGCCTTGGCCATCTTGCCGTTGTGAAACGGAT
>CAJJCG010000010.1 GCA_905182615.1 Alphaproteobacteria bacterium UBA2964
TGCCGGGCTTCTTTTCGATGCAATGGGCAACTATGACCTCGCCTGGCAAATCGGGGTCGCCATTGGCGTGATCGCAGGGATGGCCCAAATGTTCATGAATGACACGCCAACACCCCGCATGACCGGCTCGGTCCCCGCGTAACACAGGCGGGCAATCAATAGCTTAAAAGAAAATGGCGTCCCCTAGGGGAATCGAACCCCTGTTTTCGCCGTGAGAGGGCGATGTCCTAGGCCGCTAGACGAAGGGGACGCGGGGACACTTTGGTTTCATAGGCGAGCTATGCCCGACGATCAAGCGTGTTTTACGATATCAGCGCTATTTACTGCCATCCAGCCTGATCAAGCCAATCCGTTGACCGGTGCCAATATCAATGAGAAGGAGGGCCTGCCCGCCATCGCCCAGATCGAGCCGGAGGGCCAATCGATTGCCATTGATAATGGTTTCTACCACTTTGGCGCCCTTGGGCATCTGAAATCGCTTTTCACCAAAACCATTTTCAATAGGGACTGATATGCCGACCGGCGACTTCAGCACCGATGGGCCGTCACTGACCTGTCTTTTAACTACGGTAACAATAACAACCGTCAAACCTACGACGATCAATACGCCCATCCCAATAACCAAACCCTTGAGCCCACGCATGGTTTATGCTCACTCTCTTTATATGACGACATCAAACGATCTACCTACCGACGCTAACAGCCAACACCACGTCATTGCCGACACCGTCGGCGATCGATTGGACCGAATGTTGGCTACTGCTCTTCCTGACCACTCGCGCACGCGTATCAAAGGCCTCATTGAAAATGGACAGCTCACCTCAGCGGGCAGGACGATAACCGACCCCTCATACAGGGTCAAATCTGGCGAGGAATTTACGCTCAATATTCCCGCCGCAGAGCCGGCTATTCCTCAGCCTGAAGCGATCGACCTCGAGGTCGTTCACGAAGACGCCGATTTAATCGTTATTGATAAACCGGCCGGGCTTGTCGTTCACCCTGCACCGGGAAACATCGGCGGTACACTGGTGAATGCTCTCCTCGCCCATTGCGGGGAGAGTCTCTCCGGCATTGGCGGTGTGAAACGGCCCGGCATCGTCCATCGTCTCGATAAGGAAACCAGCGGACTAATCGTCGTCGCAAAGAATGACCGCACACATATTGATCTATCGGAGCAGTTTGCGGCGCGCACGATAGACCGGGCCTATCAGGCACTGGTTTGGGGAATCCCCCGCCCCCTCACGGGGAATATCGAAGGGAATATCGGCCGTAACCGGCATAACCGAAAGAAGATGGCCATCGTACCGAGCGGCGGCAAACATGCCAAAACGGGCTATAAGGTGGTAAAGCGCTTTGGTGATTTCGCCACTCTCGTAGAATGTCGGCTCGCCACCGGGCGCACTCACCAAATTCGTGTGCATATGGCGCATATTGGTCACCCGGTGATTGGCGACACCACCTATGGAGGTGGCATCAGCGGCGCACGACGCGCCGCCTTAAATGAAGAAACATTAATTTTTATCAAAAAGTTACAGGGGCAAGCGTTGCATGCATTTGAGCTGGGTTTTCGTCACCCCGGCAGCACCGAGAGTGTCAAATTTTTGTCACAATTACCCATTGAAATGAGCAAATTGATTGCTTTGTTAGAAAGCCTTTAATTCCTTGAAATAGACAAATCAAGTTCCTATTTCTAAGACTGAACACAAAATTGCCGGATTTGTCGTCTAGTCGATGTATAACACATCGCATAGGCATTAATAGAAAGGGTAACGGGTATGGCCACTAATCTTCCAGCACTGACCGGACTAGATCCCAGCACTAATCTTTCACGCTATCTTTCAGGAATTCGTAAATTCCCAATGCTTGAACCGCAGGAAGAATTTATGTACGCCAAAAACTGGGCTGAGCGGGAAGATACCGAATCTGCCCATAAGCTCGTCACCAGCCACCTCCGATTGGTCGCGAAGATCGCGATGGGTTATCGCGGCTATGGCCTTCCTTTGGGAGAATTGATCTCCGAAGGGAACGTTGGCTTAATGCAAGCGGTAAAGCGCTTTGACGCGGATAGAGGCTTTCGCCTGTCGACATATGCGAGGTGGTGGATTAAAGCATCTATCCAGGAATATATCCTGCACACGTGGTCGCTGGTCAAAATTGGCACGACTGCAGCCCAGAAAAAACTCTTCTTTAACCTGCGCAAACTGAAAGGTCAGTTGCAGGCGATCGATGAAGGCGACCTCTCACCGGAGAACGTCCAAAAGATTTCTGAACGATTAAACGTTTCGGAGACTGAAGTCGTCAATATGAACCGACGTCTCGCTGGACCAGACAATTCCCTCAACGCCCCACTGAGGGCGGAGGGAGATGGTGAATGGCAGGATTGGCTGGTTGATGACTCTGCCAATCAGGAAGAGGTCCTTGGAGACCAGGAGGAACTCGCCGGTCGACGCAAACTACTCGCGAATGCCCTCACAGGCCTGAACGACCGGGAACGTCATATCTTTGTCGAACGGCGCCTTACTGAAGGCCCCAAGACCCTTGAGGATCTCAGCGAAGAATATAACATTTCGCGGGAGCGTGTGCGGCAGATCGAAGTCCGAGCATTTGAAAAAGTCCAGAAGGCTATCAAGTCAGCAGCGTTAGCGGCCTAGTCGATCCACTAACGTGAAACGACGCTCTACACCTCCCGGCCAAATGACACTTTCTCCTTCAACCGGCCGAAGCCGGTTGGCGTCCATCAAATGTTTTGCATTGTTGAGTATTTCTAAGCGCGGAACCGCATCAGCCGGACAAATGCGTGCAAAAAGAAGCTCCTTAGGGCTTTTGTCGTCGCGCGTGACGTAAGCCTTGGCATCACCCAAATTCAAATCCGACAAAGGAGATTCCGCCAAAATCCGATACCGGTTGGCAACAACTATCTCTTGCCCGCCAGCTTCAGCCGAATTTTGGTCCTCTTCCTTTTGTGTTTTCTTGGCCTCAGCCATAATTCTTTTAACCCAGTAAAACTACCCGGCTAAGACTAGATTAGTGATGCAAAGCAACCGTTAACGTCGAATTCCGAAACGGAATAAAACTGATGTAATTGCACCGGAATCGAGGATATTTCACGTGACAGTTAGGTCGAAAAGGGGTCATGCACTAAAATCGTGTCGTCCCGCTCGGGGCTCGTCGAAAGCAACGCGACCGGCGTTTCAATGAGTTCTTCAATTCTTCGAATATATTTGATCGCCGTCGCCGGCAACTCCGCCCAGCTTCGCGCACCACGAGTACTCTCAGACCAACCTTCGAGAGTTTCGAAAATTGGTTCAACACCCGCCTGAGCGTCTCTCCCAGCTGGAAAGAAGTCGTATTCTTTGCCCTGATAACGATACCCAATACAAATATCTAAGGTCTCAAAGCCGTCAAGAACATCGAGTTTCGTCAATGCGATCCCGTCAATACCACCGACTTTAATTGCTTGCCGTACCATCACTGCATCAAACCAACCACAACGGCGGCGGCGGCCCGTCACCGTGCCAAACTCGTGTCCACGCTCGCCGAGTTTCTGCCCAACTTCATTATCTTGTTCTGTTGGAAAAGGACCGCTTCCCACTCTCGTTGTATAGGCCTTGGTAATCCCCAATACATAGCCCACCGATTTTATGGATGCCCCGGATCCAACTGCCGCTTGCGCCGCATGGGTATTTGAAGAAGTAACAAAAGGATATGTGCCGTGATCAACATCGAGCATGGCTCCTTGAGCCCCTTCGAACAGGACCCGCTTCCCGGTACGGCGCGCTTCATCCAAAAGCTGCCAAACACTATCGGCGTAAGGCAATAAACGTGGCGCTAAATCTAGAAGCTGAGCCAGAAGCTCTTCTCGATCGACCAAAGGGGCACCAAGTCCTTTTAGCAAAGCATTATGATGCATCAATAACTGGTCAACTCGTTCGCCCAGAGACTCTGGCTCGGCAAGATCACAAACACGAATTGCCCGGCGCGCCACCTTATCTTCATAGGCCGGGCCAATACCCCGTCCGGTTGTTCCAATTTTATCGCTGCCGCGTGCTTCCTCACGCGCCCGATCCAACGCCCCATGTAATGGCAGGATTAAAGAAGCGTTTTCAGCAACCCTCAAGGTTTCCGGCGTTACCTCGACACCCTGACCGCGTATACCCTCTATTTCAGAAAGCAACGCCCAGGGGTCAACAACAACTCCATTACCAATTATCGACAGCTTTCCTGGACGTACAGATCCAGAAGGCAAGAGACTAAGTTTGTAGGTCACATCATCGATCACCAGCGTATGACCTGCGTTATGCCCCCCTTGAAATCGAACGACGACATCGGCCCGGCTCGATAACCAGTCTACAATTTTGCCTTTTCCTTCATCGCCCCATTGTGAGCCGACGACTACTACATTTGCCATTGTGGCTCCTACCCTTTTACCGGTTCAGGACCGGTTTCTCCCAAGAAATGCGAACACGCCAATTGATGCGCCTCCAAAGCAAGATCCGCCTGATCATCCAGCGCAGAAACAGTGACCCAACCCTCACTCTGCAGGTCAGATTTAACATCACGTGACGTCGAATTAGGTACCAGAATCCGTCGGATAGCTTCAGTTTTTGACAACATTCCGAGAATAGTATCAACGTATAGCGTCACACCGGTCGCACGCTCACCGGCATCATCATCAACATTCCCCTGAACGCGATATCGACCACCCCGCGCTAATTCGCCAGATATGCCACGCGCGAAAATCGTAAAACCTATCCCGGTATGATATTCGAAACCCCGATTCTCGACTGGATCTAGCGTCAAACACAAGTCAGGTGCGTCGCGCCGCAATCGAGCAACAACCACTTCCAACCGTTCACGTTCGACATGGGCTGTTTCGGGCAAGGTTAGTGCCTTTAGCTGTTCCAAGGCATTATCCACAGCTCCAGTTGCCTCCAGCAAAGCGGCTAATGTTTCAGTCGCTTCGCCTGCCACAGATTTAACAGCTTCCGGATCTTTTCGATCTAACGCCGCTCTAACTGCGACAACATCGTCATCGGACAATCCATATTGACCCAGGATGCTTGGAACGAGCCTGGGAACTGTCAGATCCACGCTAAAGTCACTAATGCCTAACGCACCAATAGCATCGGCAGCCAATTCAATAATTTCTGCATCAGCGGATGGCGATGCGGAGCCGATCAGCTCCGCTCCTACTTGTAAAATCTGCCGTTCCGGTCGCAACTGACTACCACGAACCCTCAACACCTCACCGGCATAAGAAAGGCGCAGCGGCCTTGGTGCGCGGCCTAAACGGGTGCGGGCGATTCTCGCAATCTGTGGCGTGATGTCGGCGCGAACACCCATCATCCGCTGTGAAACCGGATCCATAAGCCGGAAGGTTTGTGGTGCCAACGCAACACCGGCCCCGCTGAGCAACCCATCCTCAAATTCAATTAGAGGTGCCTTCACACGATCATAGCCGTTTTGGCCAAAAAAAGCGACGATTTGCTCAACGATCTTCGCCTCAAACGCGGCGTCGCTTGGCAAAACATCTCTCAAGCCTGCGGGGAGCAGGGCATTTTTTTCATTCTCAGTCATGTTATCCCGCCACAGGCGGCTGTTACAACTTTCAGACGATGGTAGTGTACCGCGCGTGCCGCGGGCTATCTACCGGGTTTAGCCATTTTGCGCAAACGGTAATGAGATTTCTATTAGAGCAATGTTGTTATCCCTTCCAACATGCCATCAGAATTTACAAGATTGATACGCTTCCCTTGAATTACAAACCCCACATCTTCGGGCCTTAAGACGTGCCGCATTGAGCCCGCAAACAGCCGCTGTTTATCACCCCGAAACTCGACGAGCTGAAACCTGGAGGAGATATCATAATTTCCTGCGGCTTGATCGACGTTTTCGAGTATAACATTGCCAATAATTCTGCTGGTACGCGGTGGCGGACTTTCGGCATGAATATTGACGTTATTTAGCCGTCTAACGCGGGTTTCCAAGAGCTTGCGATCGTCGTAGATGATCGAGACGGTATCGAAAGGGTTGTCTTGATCTGCCGTAATCGGAACCCAATACCATCCATTGTCAGAGAATAGAGAAAGCCATTCGTTAAAACGGCGATCATCAAGCATCTGTGCCTCGTCGAACAAAAATCGTTCGATGAGTCGAATGTCGGGATCAATTTGGTGTGCCATCGGTCTTATGCCACCATATAGCCTGACCAGGCGTCAAACATATTCCGAATATGCAGTTCACTCAGTCCGTTTTCCGCACAGCGCCCACCATCAGCTTCTTCTGTATCGCGTCCCAAGCCTCTCGCCATGGCGATCCAATCATTACCATTCGTTGTTAAACCTCGGCGTATTCGAGCATAGGTTTCAAGATCATCGGTCAAAACCGGTGATGCAACAGCGTTCGTAATGTTGGCAAACCGGATGGTGTCGTGAAACATTTTCTCCGGCGCGCCTTTTAACCGGAAGCAAAAACCAAGCACTTCCGTCTTATCAACACTTACAGGCCGAATAACCCGAAGCTGTCGAAACTGGCTCATGAACGAAATCGTTGGATAAATATTTGTATTCCAGCGTGTCACCCCAAGAATTTCTTGGGTCCGTTCCTTGCCTTTCGCGGCTTCCATCGCCTTGAAATAATCAGCAAAGGACGGGTCAAACCGGGCAGCAACCAGCTTTGCATCATCATGGTAATCACCGAGATAGCTGTGTCCAAACTGGTAGGCCCACGACCCCACTTGATTCTCCCAAAATTCCCATGGTGCTCCGTTTTGACGCATCTGGCGAACACCAATCTCACCGGCGCCATCCGAAAAAACAGCGTCGTCTTGTTGTTGTGCAGCCTCAATCGACGACTGGTGAACACAGTTGGGGTGCAGACCATCGCAAAGGTTCTCAAAAACCAGCTTCCAGTTCCCGTGATAGAGATGACGAGCTATCCCACCAGCAACCTCAATCTCACCGTCTGGCGACCGGTCAACCATGTCATCTATCGAACTGGCGATGGGGCCGAGAAACTCCGGCAACGAAGTGCCCGTTAGGGAAAGCGATGCAAAGACAAATCCACGATACTCGGCAACCCGTGGTACTGGAGCCATGCCATAGGCGGGATCACCTGGCCGCACGTTGCTTTCTTCATATCCGCGCGGTTGCGGCACAGCCAACAGCTTACCATCCATCGCGTACTCCCAGCCGTGATAACAACACCGGAAAGTTTCCGCGCTACCGCTTTCAGGACTTACGACCTGCGCGCCGCGATGACCACATCGGTTAAAGAGGACTTTGACTGCGCCATCATTGTGGCGGGCCATGACGACAGGCTGTCGCGCAATGTCTGTACAGAAGAAATTGCCTGGGTTGGGGACCTGACTGACATGCCCCACAAATATCCACGTTACCGAGAAAATTTTCTCCAACTCGCGTTCAAAAATTTCCGGGTCGTTATATACACGACGGTGTACCCTCTCGGGCTGCACCAGCTGGTCAATATCCATCTTTCCACCCTATTTTCGACCAGATCATGAAGCGTCCGCTCCACCGGAGCAAGCCTGAGAGGCTTGGCCTGACACGACATATAAGTTAACTCATGCTGGGGAAATAATTCTGGAACATAGCGACATGGCAAACTGCCCAATTGATGGCTGGATAGAGCACGCAAAACACGTGGCCGAGTCCAGTCCGCTATTAAATATTTCAGTAAAAGCCAATCGGCTTGAAAAACCTTTGGCCGCCATTGTAACAGCGGCTGACTTTCCAATCGATCCACATCATCTCACCGGTGCAGAACCAGGGTCGTTTTATACGATTCGCAATACGGCTGGGCTGGTTCCTCCTGGCGCCGGGGATGGGGTAGATTTTTCAGTCGGCGCTAGTTTGGAGTTCGCTGTACAGGTACTGGGCGTACAGCACGTCATTGTCATGGTCAGCCCCAATTGCGGGCTCCTGAACTGCCTCCTCGACGAGGATGCTGATGGAATTGCTTCGATCGTTGATGGCCAGTATCTGCCCAACTGGGCCCAGCTGACAGCGTCCGCCATTAACCGCGTTGGCAGCGCTAATATCCCCGCAAAACAAAGGATAAGTATCTGTAGTCAGGAACTCTCCCGAATTTCATTCGAAAACCTGATGACATACCCCTGGATACTCGACCGCGTTTTTAGCGGGTCACTTGCCTTGCATGGCTGGTATTATGACGAAGACAACGGGGTCTTTTCGTGGTTTGACCCCGCGGCCGACGAATTTGTTAGCGGCTAACTACTGGCTTCGATTGACGAGAAGCTCAGCTGCGTCACCTCGAGGACATGAGGAACACTGCGGATCTTGTCCATCACGTCGTCACTAATTTCCTTATCGAGCTCAAGCAACGCAACGGCATCGCCGCCAGGCTTCGTTCGCCCAAGAATGAAATTCGCTATGTTCACGCCCTCATCAGCCATAGCCATACCCAAAGCACCGATAATACCCGGCATGTCATTATTCACGGTGTAAATCATGTGACGGCCAAGTGACGCTTCCATGGGGACACCACCAATATCGACGATCCGAGGCTTGTCTCCACCGATAAGCGTCCCCGCGACTGAAAGCTGGCGCTCTTCAGTTGTGACGGTAAGGCGTACAAGCGTTTGATATTCGCATTCGCGCTCGTGACTGACGATCGAGACTCCAATATCCCGGTCTCTCGCGATCACAGGGGCATTCACCATATTCACCGATTCCATGGCCGGTGACATGACACCTTTCAACGCGCACGCTGTTAGCGGCTTGATATTAAGTCCGGCAGCGTGTCCCTCATACTCGATCGTGATGGATTGCAGGCCGGTCTGAATTACCTGTCCGGCAAAACCACCCAAAAGTTCTGCAAGGTGCATATAAGGTTTTAATTTTGGTGCATCTTCCGCCGACACCGATGCCATATTAATAGCATTCACAACAGCGCCACTGATCAGATAGTCGGACATTTGTTCCGCAACCTGCAGCGCTACATTTTCCTGTGCCTCAGCAGTCGCCGCGCCCAAATGGGGCGTTGCAACAACGTTTTCCATGCCAAACAGACTATAATTTTCTGGCGGCTCAGTCGGGAACACATCGACCGCAAAACCACCGACCCTGCCCACTTCGAGAGCGGCTTTAATGTCTGCCTCGACAACCAATTCACCACGAGCACAGTTGATGATCAAAATGCCATCTTTCATCTTGGCGAAGGCATCCTTGTTGAGAACGTCGCGGGTCGCATCAGTCAGTGGCGTGTGCAGCGTAATGACGTCGGCGCGCTGAAACAGTTCTTCTAGCTCTAATTTTTCAACACCGAGATCCTGCGCTCGATCTGCAGTTAGAAAAGGATCAGACGCCACGACGCGCATTTTAAGACCAAGCGCTCGCTCCGCGACACGTGAGCCAATATTGCCACAACCAATGATCCCGAGCGTCTTACCCGTAAGCTCTGTCCCCATAAAACGAGACTTTTCCCACATACCCGCCTGAGTCGTTTGGTCGGCGGCCGGTATTTGACGCGCCAGAGAAAACAACATAGCGATGGCATGTTCCGCCGTGGTAATGGCGTTCCCAAACGGTGTATTCATAACCACAACACCATTTGACGAGCACGCGTCGACATTGATGTTATCGACGCCAATTCCGGCCCGGCCAACCACCTTCAGGTTCGTCGCAGCTTTTAGGACCTCTGGCGTGACTTTAGTAGCCGACCTTACTGCCAACCCGTCATAATCGCCGATGCAGGCGATGAGTTCTTCTGGGGCCATTCCGGTTATAACGTCTACGTCGAGACCACGGTTCTTAAAGATCTCGACCGCACGGGGGCTTAAGCTGTCAGATATTAGTACTTTTGGCATTTTATCCTCACTCCGCTTCCGTTAGGTCGGCTTTCACCGATGCATAGGCCCAATCAAGCCACGGAAACAAATCTTGTAAATCCTGAGTTTCAACAGTTGCTCCTGCCCAGATCCGTAATCCTGGTGGGGCATCGCGATAACCGTTGATGTCATACGCGACGTCTTCTTTTTCAAGAATAGCGTCGATCTTCTTAGGCACGCTGGCCTGAACATCTGTTGGCAATTCCAAGAACCAAGGATCAACGATATTCAAACAAACCGACGTATTCGATCTAATCTCCGGCGTAACCGCTAAAAACTCTGCCCATTCGCTTTCATCTACCCAGCGCGCAATCGCGTTTAAATTATTATCCGATCGACCGATAAGGGCATCGGCACCGCCAAGCGATTCCGCCCACTTCAGTCCATCAAGAGCATCCTCGACACAAACCATCGATGGCGTATTGATCGTTTCGCCCCGGAAGATGCCCTCAACCAGCTTTCCGCCCGAGGTTAGCCGGAAAATTTTCGGCATCGGCCAGGCGGGAACATATGTCTCCAGGCGCTCCACCGCGCGAGGGCCCAAGATCAGGACGCCGTGCTGGGCTTCGCCGCCCATGACCTTCTGCCAGGAATAGGTAACAACATCGAGCTTTTCCCACGGCAAAGGCATCGCAAATGCGGCGGACGTTGCATCGCAAATCGCGAGACCATCCCGGTCCGCTGCGACCCAGTCAGCATTCGGGACCTTTACGCCCGAGGTCGTACCGTTCCAGGTAAAGACGACATCCCGGGACCAATCGGCCTGTTCAAGGTCCGGCAACTCACCGTATGGTGCTTTGATGACACGGACATCTTCAAGCTTGAGCTGTTTAGTCACGTCGGTCACCCAACCAGAGCCGAAACTCTCCCAGGCCAGGACATCGACACCACGCGCTCCGAGAAGCGACCATAGGGCCATTTCAACGGCACCGGTATCAGAGGCCGGGACAATACCTATTCGATAGTCATCAGGAAGGTTCAGTATTTCGCGTGAGCGCGACAATACTTCGCCGAGTCGTTCTTTACCGGGACCAGATCTGTGTGATCGTCCGACAAGCGCATTTTTCAGCACCGCCGCATCCCAACCGGGACGTTTGGCACAAGGGCCCGAAGAAAAACATGGATTACTTGGTAGCCGCGCAGGACGCGCGAAGCTTTCATTCGTCATAATAACTCTCCCTCACAGAAGAGGCGCAACCCGTTGGGGGGTTGTAGCCCACCGTCCTTTTAGTGAGATGTCTTGCATCGGGCAATGAAAGAATGGCGGTGGGCGATTTTGTCGCATCCAATTTCACAATCTGCGGAAGACATCAGAGCCGTAGCCGGAAGTACGTAGGAACGATCTTTCCCCCTCCGGCCTAAATATGGGTATGCTAAGCGAAATCGCGGAGGCGCGGAAACGCTTCGTCGACCTCTTAGAACAACGGCATTTCGATAGAGTAAAAAGAGATTGTCTGACTCACCGCACATATTAGTCGTAGATGACGACACGCGATTGCGTGACCTTTTGCAGCGTTATCTCAGCGAAAACGGGTTTGCAGTCTCAACGGCATCAAGTGCCGACGAAGCCCGAAAACTGTTAGCAGGGCTGGCTTTTGATCTTATTGTGCTTGATGTGATGATGCCCGAAGAAGACGGCTTGACCTTCACAGAATGGCTCAGACCCCGCAACGATGTACCCATTTTAATGCTGACGGCACGGGGCGAAGTGCAGGACCGCATTGCCGGCCTCGAGCGCGGCGTCGATGATTACCTGTCCAAACCGTTTGATCCACAGGAACTCTTGCTACGGATCACGACAATCCTTAGACGGGTCGCAAGTGCCGCTCCTGTAGAACCAGCGTCATCTATTCGGTTTGGGGCGTGTCATTATCAGAGGGAAAGAAAGGAGTTGTGGCAGAACGGTCAGCGTATTCACCTGACTGAAATGGAGGGAAGCTTGCTACATAGTCTAGCCGAAAAATTAGGGTCGCCGGTAAGTCGCGAAACGCTTATTCGGGATTGTGAGATAAGCGGCGGCGTGAGAACCATTGATGTACAAGTAACAAGGCTACGCAGAAAAATTGAACCCGATACCCGCAACCCTCGATATCTTCAAACGATACGGGGGCGCGGGTATATATTGCGGCCTGATTAGAAAATTGAACCTATGTTGTCCATAAAACAGTTCCTACCTCGCACGCTATTCGGGCGATCCGTGATGATCATTGTAACCCCGCTGGTCCTGTTGCAGATTGTTTCCACTTGGGTTTTCTATGATCGTCATTGGGCAACCATGACTAGACGACTAGCTTCGGCAGTGGCTGGTGAAATTTCAAGCGTCATAGACAATCGTCGAAACTTCCCAGGCGAGGAGAACCAGAGCTGGGTATTCTATTCCGCCGGTGCAAATCTAGGACTCCGTATCAATATCCGAAAGGACGACATTCTTCCCAACTCATCGCGAACCACTGGCTCATCTACTCTCGACCAATTACTTGGTAACGCGTTACGCGAACGCGTCCGGCGACCTTTTCATATGGATACTCTCAGCCATAAAAGAGAGGTCCGCATACAGGTTCAGCTACCCGATGGCGTCATGGATGTCGTCGTCGACCGAGAACGATTATTTAGCTCGACGACATATATATTTGTAATGTGGATGGTTGGCACATCCCTTCTACTGTTTGCCATCGCAACCATATTCATGCGCAATCAGGTGCGCCCGATTCGTCGTCTGGCGACCGCCGTCGACAACTTCGGCAAAGGCCGTGAAGATTTGGATTTTAAGCCCGAAGGCTCTACCGAAATTCGACAGGCCGCGGCAGCTTTCAACCTCATGCGCGAACGCATCCAACGCACCATAAATCAGCGCACTGAAATGCTCGCCGGCATCTCTCATGATTTAAGGACGCCGCTTACCAGAATGAAGCTCCAACTCGCGATGGTAAGCGACTCACCCGGAATCGCCGGCCTCAGGTCAGATGTCGAAGAGATGGAAAAAATGGTGGAGGAGTATCTCGCCTTCGCACGAGGAGAAAGCGCTGAACAGGTAGCGACAACTAACGTGTCGGCGATACTCCACGATGTCGTCAATGGTGCCCGTATTAGCGACACCCCCGTCACTCTGGAAACTAAAGACCGAATATTCATTCCGCTAAAACCAAATGGGTTCAAACGTGCCATCACCAATCTCGTCAACAACGGTATTCTATATGGCGGCAATGTCGTGGTCGCGATGACGGAAATAGCTGGCGCCATACAAATCACTGTCGATGATGATGGCCCTGGCATTCCTGAAGAAGAACGCGAGGAAGTTTTCAAACCGTTTTATCGACTTGATAGCGCCCGCAGCCCGGATACAGCGGGTAGCGGGCTTGGGTTGACAATAGCCCGGGACGTTATACGCGCCCATGGCGGCGAGTTGATCATTGAGGATTCAACGCTTGGCGGCACCAAGATTCGGGTTCGCCTTCCGATATAGCAGTTGATCGCGGACAACCTCTTGAAGTTTATCAAACGAAAACACCGCAATTTTATCTGAGCCACTAGGGGTCGTATGTATCCGGTCGAAGAAATCAG
This sequence comes from Alphaproteobacteria bacterium UBA2964, assembly GCA_905182615.1. GTDB lineage: Bacteria > Pseudomonadota > Alphaproteobacteria > MPNO01 > UBA2964 > UBA2964. Next base: position 13,430 of record CAJJCG010000010.1, read on the forward strand.
TCTCCAACAATAAGATTTTGTTTGCGAGATCGATACGAATTGCCTCGAAAGACCTGCAAACAGGCAGCATTCCATTATTATATAAGTTTTGAATTTGACGATTTTTAGCGACCCCACTATCGGAGACAAACAAGACTCCGCTTCGTAAAAATGCATCACCTCGACGTTGCGAAACAAAGACCAGCAATGCACCCATATCAATCGTAAGGTCGAAAAGACTCTTTACGCGAGTTCCGTAGTCCGAGAGCTGACGGCGACAAAGGGCGGAATCAATTTTCGGATAGCTGCTCTGCCGCACGGGCGGCGATGAAACCGTATGATATGCAAGCCGCAGTTTCGCGCCTTTATTGAACCACGAATGACCCGTATCAAACGGACTAACGCACTATTGTTGATAATATAGCGACGCATACGGGGTCCTATCCCAACAGCCAAAATTACATCATGCCCTGCTTCGGAGGGCAATGCGGCATCATTGATGTCTAAATAGTACAAAATAACTTTTGGATTTAGTTGGGGAATTCTATTGAGTCAGGACTCCAGACTATAAATCTGACCGACCGTCGAATGACCGTTGATGCCCGCGTTACCAACAATCGCTGATATGCCCGCGCGCGTAAATCGATCCTGCAAACGCGCATTCCATGTTTCAGTATCGTTGCTATACAACTCGTCCGTGGTACTACCGCCAATGGTGAGAATGTTGATTTCAGACGGATCCTTATGACTGACACGCAAACCCCATCTGTCGCGGCAATACCGGACTGCATCGCCACCGGGACGGAATTTACTGACATTATGCTGCAAGACGAGGTCACGCGGCACATGACCGAAACCGAGGCCACCGCCAAAAATCAAGAAACCGAACACTAGTTCACAGACAAGCAGGCCTGAAAACAGCAAGGCCAAATTCTAACCTACGATTTTTTTCATTTTCTGGAATGCCGATCCAAATTAGCGCGTGCCGCGCGACACCGAAGTCATTGTGCAGCGCTAGTCTGTTTGATTTTTAGAAGCCCGATCTACAACCCCAAAGGGAAGGTAGACGGCAAGTTGAACCGCCTGCTTAAGCCGACGGTCCAGAAAGGACATCGTTTTCGTCATATCAGGGCTATCGTCGCGCATCCAAACGCCCAAGGCCCCGAGGTAAATCGCAGCGAGGCCCTTAGTACGAATTCGTCCAGCTATTCCAGAAGAGTTGATACCTGCAGATTCGAGGGTCCACGCCATGGAATCCAGAAAGCTCGGAACAAGGCACAGAGTTCTTACCGGATCGAAAGGCATATCTCTCAGGATTGACGTAATCGCTGCTCTATTTGCTTCCAAAGAATCAAACCGCCGTAATATCACATCGAGTACCCGGTCATGGGGCGACTCATCACTGGCCGATGGGTCCGTCCCCGCAACGACTGTTGTGGTCGTCTGATCCACGATCGCCGCCACGATTGCCGTCTTAGATGGAAATTGGCCGTGCAACTGACTGAGAGAAAGACCGGCAGCGTCCGCTATTGTTGCCAGCGAAATATCCTGCCAACGGGCATCTGCCGCACATGCCAGAGCAGCATTGATAATTTTGCCACGGATGTTGGTCGGCCGTTTTGCCATCTTCGATACGATCCTGTTTGGGCCTTATCCTATGCGGTTAGAATGGGTATTCCAAGTATTCAAAATTAATCTAAAAAAAGACGGATTAGATTGAAACGACGCGCGCGCTATGCGACCTTAAATTATCTCGAAGCTGAAATGACTTCACCATGCCACGTGCCACCCTTCAAAATTTAATGCAATTAATCCTGCGCCAACCACGATTGAGCCGGTCGCGCGAGCAGGAATTGTTGAAAAAATTAAAAGACGGCGACAACAGCGCGGCACACGAATTAGTCGCAAGCCACCTTCGTTTCGTTCTACATATTGCCCGGCGGTATAAAAGCCACGGCCACCCGCTTACCGATCTTGTTCAAGAAGGTACCGTCGGATTGATGGAGGCCCTGAAACGATTCAACCCCGAACAAGGCACGAGACTCTCTACCTATGCCATGTGGTGGATCCGTGCAGCTATTCAGGATTACGTTGTCCGGTCTCGGTCACTGGTAAAAATCGGCACTACAGCAGCCCAAAAATCTCTCTTTTTCAATATTAGACGACGGATGGCTGAACGCCCCTGGGAAGACTCTTTGCCAGAAGAATTAGCGCGAAGCCTGGCGGCCCGATTTAACACCTCTGTAGCAGACGTCGTAAAGTTCGGCCGACGCATTAGAGGAACCGATCAATCTCTGGATGTCCCCGCGGCGCGTGAGACCTTGGAAACACTCGTCGATCAGGTGATAGATGAAAGACCGACACCTGAAGATACCGTTATTAAAGAAAAAGATGGGCGTCTTTGGCGCGATCGCCTAGTTAAAGCCCTTTCAACATTGCCAGCACGTGAATCATTAATTATCAGGCGCCGGTTCTTGGCAGAACGAGTCCCAAGCCGCGCAGATCTGGGTGCAGAACTTGGCCTGTCGAAAGAACGTGTGCGCCAGCTCGAATTAAGAGCCTTGGCCAAGTTAAAGGGTTTGCTCCAGCCCCTTCGCGACCACGCAGAAGCTGCCAGCGGCAATCCCTTCTCGGGCAACCCAACGCGCACCGCATAGCCTTAAAGTTTTATTCAGCTCGCTAGTTCACGAGACCGCTCCTCTGCGGCTTCTACTGCTCGGCTCATCAGTTTCTGCAATCCATCTTCTGCCATCAGCACCTCCAGAGCGGCCGCTGTCGTTCCCCCAGGGCTTGTAACGTTTTCCCGGAGTGTCGCGGCACTCTCACTCCATTGACGGGCCAGCTCGCCGCTCCCAGCGACAGTCGCCCTGGCCAACCGCTCGGCTAGGTCGGGGTCGAGACCGACCTCTATACCAGCCTTCGCCAAACATTCGATCATTAGAAACACATAGGCAGGACCACTGCCAGACACCGCCGTAACGGCATCGATTAATCCTTCACCATCGACCCAACCGACCTCTCCAACGGCTTCGAGCAATTTCGTTGCGACCGACTTTTGAGCACCACTAACTGTGGCGTTTCCGAATGCAACCGTAATCCCTCTGCCGACTGCTGCCGGCGTGTTGGGCATGCTGCGGACAATTGCGGCGCCATCGCCCAGCAGTTTTTCAAAATATGAAGACGGTTTCCCTGCCGCGATCGACAGAAACATAGTTTCAGGCTGTACGAACTCGGCGTAGAGCGGAACGATATCGTCCATCGCCTGTGGCTTGACTGCAAAGACAATGATGTTGGGGATAAATGCAGACTCTAATTCCTCCAGCGATTCGATAACCTTAACACCGAACTGTTCGCGAAGGGCATCACCACCATACGGTTCCACGACAACAACGTTGGCGCGTGACATGTCACGACCGAGCCATCCCGCGAGCAAAGCACCGCCCATTTTCCCGCAACCGACGAGGAGTAATTTCTGTTCCACTATACCTTCTCCACAATTTTAGAGTGGCGCTACGACCAAGAGCCGACCGCCCCGTTAAACAGGCTCCCCTAGTAGCATAGATTGAATTGCAGAAAAATTGTTGTCGGTCAGGCTTCGCCGACAGTGTCAATCATTGCGGCGTCAAAAGCTTCTTCCGGGGTCTTGCCACCCCAGACAACATAATTAAAAGCCGGATAAAATCTCTCGCTTTCAACGAGAGCAATCTCCACCAGGTCTTCGACTTGTTCTACGCTCGCACCAGAGGCGCCACGCAACAACATAGAATGTCGAAATACCGGCAAACCGCGGTCTGCCCACAAATCAAAATGACCAACGGCCAACTGCTCATTCACCCGTGCCATAAGATCATTAAATGGCGCCCGTCGATGGTCCGGCACCGTTAGTTCAAAGGCACAGGCAAAATGCATCGCGCTTATATCATCCAACCAGGAAAAAAACAGACGATAGTCCGTCCACCGACCTGTAATTTCGGCTGCTATTTCGTAATCCGCCGATCGTTCAAAGGTCCACCCCTGCGCTCCCGCTATCTGTTCAATCAGATCCATCGGGTTCGTGGTAACCTGAATCGTGTCTTTTACTGCGGTTACCGCCATTTGAGATCCCCTAAATACGCGAAATAGATCAGATACCAACCTTAATCTGTGAAGATATTGTGCCAGTATGATCGCCCACTACCAGATATAGGGTGCCAAAAGCAGAGTTGAGGTGCAAGGGCAGATTGGACTTCTGCCGTCGGTTTCTGTGGAAAACTATGAAATAATTTTAGATCAGGTCTTTTTTGATTTCGGCGTTTTACGCGTCGACATACTTTTATCTACGGTCGGCTTGGCCTGCGAAGCCTCTAACGTCTCCAGCCTTTGGGCGAGTTCCTCCTGTTCTGCCCGGGCTCGCGCGGCCATTTCTTTTACCGCATCAAACTCATCACGCGTCACAAGATCAAACCTGGATAAAATACGTTCGACCTGCTGCCGAACCAGCCCCTCGATTTCTCGCCGAACACCCTCCAAAGTGCCGATAGCCCCACCGGCCAACTTAGCCGCATCATCGAAAATCCGGTTCCGCGTTTGCATGTTCGTCGCTCCTAGTCTTATCAACGTCGTCGCTCAAGTATGTCCCCCACCTAAACGTGGGGCAAGCGATCCTCAGTACAATGTTAAATCACATTGATGTTAGACACTGTACAATTTAATTTCCCCGTGCTTAATCACGACAAACGCGACATTTTTCTTGAAATTTGACCTTGCTGGGGCGGAACGAAAAACCATGGCACAAACAGAATACAAATCCGATATCGAAATTGCCCGCGAAGCCAACATGCGGCCTGTTATTGAAATGGCTAAAGAACGCTTTGGCATTCCGGCCGAACATCTCGACCCCTATGGTCACTACAAAGCGAAATTGTCGCTCGACCATGTCGCGACATTACCCGAACGTCCGGGTGCCAAACTTATCCTGGTAACGGCGATGACCCCGACCGCTGCCGGGGAAGGCAAGACCACAACCACGGTTGGGCTGGGCGATGGGCTCAACAGGATTGGGAAAAACGCGTCAATTTGTTTGCGCGAACCGTCCCTTGGTCCTTGTTTCGGGATGAAGGGTGGTGCCGCTGGCGGTGGTTATGCACAGGTCGTTCCGATGGAGGAGATTAATCTCCACTTTACAGGAGACTTTCATGCCATCGGTACAGCCAATAACTTGCTCTCTGCCCTAATAGACAATCACATTTACTGGGCGCAGGAGCCCGCTTTGGACCTGCGTCGGGTAACCTGGCGGCGCGTCGTTGATATGAATGATCGGGCGCTGCGTTCAATTGTTACGTCACTAGGCGGCGTTGCGAATGGCTTTCCAAAAGAAGCCGGGTTCGACATCACGGTGGCTTCAGAGGTCATGGCTATTTTCTGCCTCGCGACAAGTATCGAAGACTTAAACACACGTCTGGCAAAAATTGTTGTTGGCCAGACACGGGATCGCAAACCGGTGTATGCAAGTGACCTGAAAGCAGATGGCCCCATGACGGCGCTGCTTAAAGATGCGATCAAACCAAACTTGGTTCAAACTTTGGAAAACAACCCTGCCTTCGTACATGGCGGCCCATTTGCCAACATCGCGCATGGTTGCAACTCAGTGATCGCAACCAAGACCGCCCTGAAGCTGTCGGATTATGTCGTGACAGAAGCAGGATTTGGCGCCGATTTGGGCGCTGAGAAGTTTTTCGATATTAAATGCCGCAAAGCCGGGCTTACGCCCCATGCAGCGGTCGTCGTCGCAACAGCGCGTGCTTTAAAGATGCATGGTGGAGTCAAAAAGGAGGATCTCGCCAATGAGAACCTCGACGCATTGCAAAAGGGCCTCGACAACCTGTCTCGTCACGTTAGCAACGTGACGAGTTTCGGTGTTCCCGCCGTCGTGGCCATCAACCGCTTCGTTACCGATAGCGATGCAGAGATCAACATGATCCGCGATCGCTGTGCCGAGCAGGGCGTCAAAGCCATCGATTGTACGCATTGGGCAAATGGCGGTGCCGGCACCGAAGAGCTGGCGCACAAGGTCGTCGAACTCGCCGAAGGCAATGACGGATCATCTTTCAAGCATCTATACGAAGATGATATGCCGCTTTGGGACAAGATTGAGACCATTGCGCAGAAAATTTACGGCGCCAGAGAGATCGTTGCCGACCAAAAAATCCGGGTGCAAATTCGGGACCTTGAAAAAGACGGTGCTCGCAAATTCCCAATTTGTGTCGCCAAGACACAGTACAGCTTCTCGACGGATCCTAATCTAAAGAACGCGCCGAGTGATCATGTCGTTCAGATCAAAGAGGTCCGACTTGCAAACGGCGCCGAGTTCCTCGTCGTCGTCTGCGGCGATATTATGACGATGCCAGGTCTGCCACGCGTTCCAGCGGCCCATGACATCAAGGTCGACGAAAAAGGCAACATCACGGGTTTGTTCTGAGTTTTAGGCCGTCGCTACATAGCCTCTTCTTGAAGCAAAGCACGACGACCCCTATAATTTAAGGGGTCGCAATGCGTGATGGACAGAAAACATGATCCTAGTTACTGGTGGAGCTGGCTTTATTGGGTCCAACCTTGTCGCGGGGCTTGAAGCCGCCGGGGCAGAAAATATCGTCGTCTGTGACCGGCTTGGTACAGACGACAAATGGCGTAATATTGCCAAACGCGACTTAGCCGATTTGATCACGCCCGAAGACTTGCTGCCATTTTTGGATGACAACGCAAATCGGGTCGAAGCGGTTTTCCACCTCGGGGCGATCTCAGCAACGATCGAAACTGATGCCGATTTAATCGTCGAAAATAATTTTCGGCTGTCCTGCGAGCTTTGGACACGCTGTGCAAAATATCGCGTCCCTCTTATTTATGCCTCGTCCGCTGCGACCTACGGAGACGGCGCGGCGGGTTTTATCGATAACGCCACGAGGGATCACCTGTCCGGCCTACGGCCCCTTAATGCCTATGGTTGGAGTAAGCACCTATTCGACCGCTGGGTCGCCCGTATTTTGGAAACGGGTTCTGCGGACCAGTCACCACCACAATGGGCGGGGCTAAAGTTCTTCAATGTGTATGGCCCAAACGAATATCACAAAGAGGGACAGGTCAGCGTTGCCCTGAAAAACTACCGGGAAATATCCGCTGGTGGACCGGCAGTCCTGTTCCGATCTCACAACCCTGATTATAGAGATGGTAGTCAGAGCCGCGATTTCGTCTGGGTCGCGGATTGTGTAGACGTCATGCTTTGGCTCAAAGAGAATCCGTCAACTTCGGGTCTGTTTAATCTTGGGACCGGGAAAGCCCGCAGCTTTGCCGATTTGGCCTCGGCCATATTCAATGCCACTGGTATCGCCCCTGAAATTCAGTTCGTCGACACACCAACCGCCATCCGCGACAAGTATCAGTATTTCACCGAGGCCCAAATGAACCAGCTACGTGAGGCGGGTTACACCGCATCATTTACAAGCCTGGAAGATGGTGTTTCACAATACGTTCGTAACTTCCTTGCTACTGAGGATCCCTATCTTTAATGCCGCTTCAGGCAAGAAAGTTATAAGGCCATGTTTGCATTAGCGTTTCCGGCCATTGACCCAATCGCACTGGAACTCGGCCCTGTCGTCATCCGCTGGTATTCCCTTGCCTATATCGCGGGAATATTGCTTGGCTGGCGTTACATCATCATCCTCGCAGCCAAAGCTGCAAATGGGGTCGAACGCGTTCATGTCGACGACTTCATCATCTGGGCCACTCTCGGCATAATATTAGGTGGCAGGCTCGGTTATGTCGTTTTCTACAACCCAGGTTACTTCGCAGAAAATCCCATGCTAATTTTCGCGATGTGGAAAGGCGGCATGTCTTTTCATGGGGGTTTAATCGGCGTTATCACCGTTACATGGCTATTTGTCCGCAAACGTGGCCTCACCTTCTTGGCATTGGGCGACATGGTTTGCGCTGCCGCCCCTATCGGACTCTTTTTTGGCCGTATAGCAAATTTCATTAATGGCGAACTATTTGGCCGCGTCAGCGACGTTCCCTGGGCCATGGTTTTTCCACGCGGCGGGCACGCGCCACGACATCCGAGTCAGATCTATGAAGCCGGCCTTGAAGGATTATTACTTTTTAGCGTTCTCGCGGTCTTGATATACCGGTTTAAAGCACTCGACCGACCGGGAATGCTCATCGGCACTTTTATGATGGGATACGGCTTTTCGCGCTACCTGGTAGAATTTGTGCGCGAACCGGACGCAAATTTAGGAACGCTGTATGGCATCGCGACAATGGGCCAGCTCTTATCTCTCCCACTGATCCTTATCGGTGCATGGTTGATCCGCAGAGCCTGCCCGCAAACGTGACCCCGCTCCACACCAAAATCCGAGATCGCATAAAAACCGACGGCCCCCTCGCGGTTTCAGAATTTATGGAAATCGCTCTCGGCGACCCCAATCACGGTTATTATCGAACGCGCGACCCGCTTGGCAAAGCTGGTGACTTCATCACATCCCCCGAGATCAGCCAGGTTTTTGGCGAAATCGTCGGGTTATGGTGTGCCGTCACGTGGCAAAACACAGGCGCCGCCAAGAATATCCACCTGGTCGAGCTTGGCCCCGGTCGTGGAACCCTCATGGCCGATATTCTGCGAACTGCCCAAAACGTCATGCCAGCATTTACCGAAGCCATTGACGTACATTTGGTTGAGACCGGCAAGGTGTTACGGCAACAACAACAGGAAGCCTTAAATGGCTATTCAGTGGACTGGCACGACAGGTTTGAGACAGTCCCTCCCGGTCCGGTCCTGATCGTCGCGAATGAATTTTTCGATGCCCTTCCGATAGACCAATACATAATGACCAGAGAAGGCTGGCAAGAACGACGAATCACAACCGATCAGAAACAAGACGGTTTTTTGTTTAAGCCATGTGATCCACCGTCCGAGAACAATCCAATCATTCCTGATGAGCTAGTCGACTCGCCTATCAATTCCATATTCGAACGTTCTTCGGCGGGAGAACAGATTGCTAGTGATATAGCCAAACGAATTGCGACTGATGGCGGTGCCGCGTTAATCATTGATTACGGTCATGTCCGGCACGGGCTGGGCGACACCCTACAGGCCGTAAAATCTCATAATTACCATTGCCCGCTCGCAACCATTGGAGAAGCAGACCTGACTGCACATATCGATTTTGCCGCCTTGGAAAATGCCGCCAAAGCGTCGGGCGCCATCGTGCATGGCCCAGTTTTTCAGGGTGGGCTTCTGACCGCCCTGGGTATCGAGCAAAGAACCGAAGCACTCGCCGCCACGGCGACACCCGATCAAGCCGAAATCCTTGAAAGTGCTTCCCGCCGCTTGATTGCCGCAGATGGGATGGGCACATTATTCAAAGCAATGGCAATAACGTCAGTAGCGGACAGTACACCTGCGGGCTTCGAGGGCTATGCGGTAGAAAGCGTATCATGACTCCTATAATTTCTGACGATATGCCGGTCATTCGGGCCAACGCGCTCACAACAAATTCGATGATTGACCATGCATTCTTTACGCGTCAGGGCGGTGTCAGCACCGGTATTTATAGCTCACTCAATTGTGGCTTCGGATCAGGTGACAAAGAGGAAAATGTCAGTGAAAATAGACTCCGCGTCAGTGAGAAGCTCGGTGTCGTCCCGCCATCCCTTGTTTCTGTCTACCAGGTACACGGTACAAACGTCGTTACAGTCGAAGAATCGTGGGATAAGCACTCTGCTCCACGAGCAGACGGGATGGTGACACGACAAGCCGGTTTGGCATTAGGCATTTTGACTGCTGACTGCACCCCGGTTCTGTTTGCAGACCAAAATGCTGGCGTTATTGGAGCCTGTCATGCCGGGTGGCGCGGCGCCCTAGACGGCATCGTTGAATCAACGATCAGTGCTATGGAAATGATGGGTGCCGCACGGGACAGGATTGTTGCAGCCATCGGCCCCTGTATTGCACAAAAGTCGTATCAGGTTGGGCTCGATTTCCGAGATCAATTTACAAACCGTGATGCACAATTTTCTGATTATTTCATCGATGACAACCCCGCCCATCTGCGTTTTGACCTCGGCGGATTTGTCGAGCTCATGCTGAATCGCGGAGCGATCGCAAATTTTGAGAACGTCAACATCGACAATTGCGCCGAAATCGAAACCCTATTTAGTTACCGACGGACGACGTTAGCCGGCGAAAAAGACTATGGCCGAGGTATCTCCGCCATCACCCTGAAAAGGTCGAATTAATGCCACACCTGATAATTTTTGTATTGGCGTGCATGATTGGATTGGTAGCCAGCTGTGTTATCCTCTGAAATTCATCGAATTTCTTTTCTTCTAACAACATCAGCCTGTCTATTTATTGTTTTGGCTGCCTGCCAACCTGCTCCAACACCATTTGCCCATACGCCGGGAACAAGTGAACCAATCATCTCCCAACGCCCTGATGTTGCAGGCGTTACTGTTAGGACAATTACCGGCCTCACCAAACTTCAATCCGATGCTCTTGCGGAGGCTATGGTCAACGCGTTTATGGTAATGGAAATACCTGCAGCGACCACCGGAGAAAATCGACGCAGCAGGTTCGTTGATGGCACAGCCAAAACCTTCAATCTACCCAAAAACCAATCTGCGATTCAAATTGAATGGACACTCACCGATTCGCAAGGTCGAGCGGTAGAGAACCACAAAAGCCGTCACAAAATAAGCTCCCAGGGCTGGGGACATCCAGATCCGAAAATACTTTCTCCCTGGGTAAATCCTGCGGCACGACAATTTGCTCGTCGAATTCTGGGATCACGCCCCGACGCAGAACCTGACCGTTCAACCTCTTTACCTCGACTACATGTTTGGCCAGTCGACGGTATCCATGAAACCAGATCTGCAACTCTAAAAAGCGCGATGGAACGGGCTCTGAAAGTCCGAAAATTTGAGGTTTTAAAAGGACTTGAAGGGGCTGCACTCATCATTGCCGGGTCGGTTTCTTTAGGATCGGCCAGAGAAGGAAAACAACCAATTGAGATTAGTTGGTCTGTTCTCAACACCAAAGGCAAACAGGTCGGCAAGCTCGATCAGCAAAACTCTGTCGCGGTATCAACTATTATAAATGGCTGGGCAAACCTGTCTTCAATTATCACCCGGAACGCTGCAGGCGGTGTCAGCGAGATCGTTAGCCGCCTGCCCCCAAAGAGTTTTCCACAGGGCAAAAAAACACATCGTTAAACCAGGACGGATCGTTTACACACTTCGTGAGCACTGGTAACTTTCGCGTGCCTTTGGCATTCGCAATTTTGTCGCCTCCGGGGGGGATGGCGACACGGGGAAAGTCGGGATGAAAATCGTTGCATGTAATAGTAATCGTCCGCTAGCGGAAGCGATTTCTGCCTATCTAAATCTATCACTTTGTAAAGCCACCATTCGCCGTTTTTCGGACATGGAATGTTTTGTTGAAATTGACGAAAACGTCCGCGGTGAGGATGTATTCGTCATCCAGTCAACCTCCTACCCAGCGAATGATAATCTAATGGAGCTGCTGGTTTGTATTGATGCGCTGCGACGTGGGTCAGCACGACGTATCACGGCCGTCATTCCTTACTTTGGCTATGCCCGGCAGGACCGTAAGTCTGGGCCTCGAACGCCGATCTCTGCCAAATTGGTGGCCAATCTAATTACTGAAGCAGGCGTAGACCGCGTTTTGACGCTTGATCTGCATGCCGGACAGATTCAGGGTTTCTTCGATATCCCAGTCGACAATCTGTTCGCCGCACCGGTTTTTCTGCGCGACATCAAGCAAACTTATGACTGTGAAAATTTAACGATGGTATCGCCAGACATCGGTGGTGTTCTTCGGGCACGGGCCTTGGCAAAACCGCTGGGTGCCGATCTCGCCATCATCGATAAACGCCGCGAACGTGCTGGTGTTTCAGAGGTTATGCATATCATTGGTGATGTCACGGGTGCTGACTGTATCGTTGTCGATGATATTGTCGACTCCGCCGGCACACTTTGTAATGCCGCGGCCGCCCTCATGGATGCTGGGGCCAAATCTGTTTCGGCCTATATCACGCATGGCGTTCTATCCGGCGGCGCAGTTTCTCGGGTATCCTCTTCACCGCTGGAGAATATGGTCACGACAGACAGTATTATGGGCACTGAAGCCGTCCGCGTTTCTCAGAATGTCAGGCAAATTTCGATTGCCCCCCTTATGGGTGAAGCAATCTCACGGATTAGCGAGGAAAAATCCGTGTCTAGTTTGTTTGACTATTCCGCCGCATAAGACTAAAACCCATCGCCCCCGTCGTTTCGGCGGGAATTTTATGCGCCCGCACCCCTGGAGGCAGGCGCTCACAACGAACAATGGAGAAACGGCATGGCCGAAGTTCAAACCATCGCCGCGGCATCTCGCGATCGGGCTGGAAAGGGGACCGCCCGGGCTGCGCGCCGCGCCGGACAAATCCCAGCTGTTATATACGGGAACAAAGAAGAACCCCTGTTGATCACCGTCGACCGCACCCGGTTAGAGCAAGAGCTGGGCAAACGCGGATTCTTTATCCGGCTCCTGGATGTTGAAGTCGATGGCGCAACCCACCGGGTACTGCCTAGAGACACTCAATACCACCCGGTCACAGATCGCCCGCTGCATGTCGATTTCCTACGTTATTCGGCTGATCGCAAGCTGACCGTTGAAATTCCCGTGCATTTCTTGAACGAGGAAGAGTCTCCTGGCTTGAAATCCGGTGGTGTTCTCAACGTTGTTCGTCATACGATCGAAGTATTGTGCGTAGCTGACGCCATTCCTGATGCGTATGAAATTGATCTCACCGGGTTGGAAGTTGGTGATTCGATTCATGCCAGTGCTTTGACGCTCTCAGAAGGGGTCGAGCTAACGATCACTGATCGCGACTTCACCATCGCAACCATCGCAACGGCGAGTGTCATGGCTGTCGAAGAAGCAGTCGAAGGCGAAGAAGGTGTCGAAGGCGAAGAGGGTGCCGAGGGCGAAGCAGCCGAAGGTGCAGACGCTGGCAACGACAAAACGGAGGGTGGAGAGTAGATCTCTCCCCTTCCCTAAACCGGAGGCACCATGTTGCTCCTGGTCGGCCTGGGAAACCCGGGTCAGGAATATTCTGGAAACCGACACAATATCGGTGCCATGGCAGTGGACGAGATCGTTCGCCGCCATGGCTTCAGCGCGCCCAACACCCGATCCCGGCCCCAAGGTGTTTTTAGCGAAGGCATCATCGACGGCGTCAAGGTTACAACCCTCAAGCCATTGACCTATATGAATGATTCCGGCAAAGCGGTCGGGGACGCTATGCGCTATTGGCGCTTGGAACCTCAAGACATATTCGTCTTACATGACGAGCTTGATCTGCCGCCTGCTAAGGTAAGGGCAAAACTTGGTGGCGGCCACGCGGGTCACAACGGATTGCGCAGTATTGATTCCCATATTGGAAAAGATTACTGGCGGGTGCGTCTGGGCGTTGGCCACCCTGGTGACAAGGGACGGGTTACCGGCCATGTTCTGCGCGACTTCTCCAAAGCCGATAAGCAATGGGTAGACAAGACATTAGATGCCGTCGCCGATGCTATCCCGCATCTGCTAAACAGCGATAGCTCGGCCTTTACTAGTCGCGTCGCGCTCCTCACCCAACCGCCCAAGGCTACGAAATCACAAGACGACGCTGACGCGTCCTCTGAGTCAAAGAAAGAAAGATAATGGGATTCACCTGCGGCATTGTCGGCCTTCCCAATGTAGGCAAATCGACTCTCTTTAACGCTCTCACCGCAACTATAGCCGCGCAGGCTGAGAACTATCCGTTCTGCACGATAGAGCCGAATATTGGTCGGATAGCAGTTCCAGACCCGAGACTGGATCAGATTGCGTTCCTCGCGAAGTCAGCGAAGATAGTCCCGACCCAGATCGATTTTGCTGATATCGCTGGATTGGTTCGTGGTGCTAGCACCGGTGAAGGACTCGGCAATCAATTCCTTGGGCATATTCGGGAGATGGATGCGGTCGCCCATGTCGTCCGCTGTTTCGAAGATGACAACATCACCCATGTCGAAGGCCGTATCGATCCGATCAGTGATATAGAGACAATCGATACCGAATTAATGCTCGCCGACCTAGAAAGCCTTGAACGCCGAAGTGACGCCCTTGTGAAAAAATCACGCGGCAACGACAAAGAAGCAATCACCACCCTGGCCATTGTCGAGACAGTCATCGAAACCCTTAAAGATGGCAAGCCTGCGAGGTCCGTCGCCTCGCAATTCGAAGACATCTCTTTATTCAACGGATTGCAGCTTCTAACAGCCAAACCAGTAATGTATGTCTGCAATGTAGGCGAAGAGGATGCAGCAACTGGCAATGCCTATTCAGAACGAGTTGCTGCACGGGCCACAGAGGAAGGTGCGATAACTGTAGTCATTTCTGCTGCTATCGAAGCAGAAATTGCTCAACTGACAGATCTAGAAGAACGGGCCGAGTTCCTTGAATCTATTGGACTTGAAACGACTGGTCTTTCGCAGATCTTAGCCGCGGGCTACCAACTGCTCGGTTTGATTACATACCTGACTGCGGGCCCAACCGAATCCCGAGCCTGGACAATCACTGAGGGCATGAAAGCCCCCCAGGCAGCCGCCGTAATCCATACCGATTTCGAACGCGGCTTTATCTGCGCTGAAATCATTGCTTTTGATGACTATATTAGCTGTAAGGGCGAGGTAGGCGCCAAGGAAGCAGGTAAGATGCGCCAAGAAGGTCGCGACTATATCGTCAAAGACGGTGACATCATCCTATTCCGATTTAACGTATAACGAATGTTTATTTGGACCATCCAAATAAACCGAGCAGACTTGATCATTCTTTCTGCTTCTTCCGAATATTTATCGTAATAGTACACCGCAGTACCGTATGCCGCGATCAGGCTAAGACATTTTTTATATACAGCGCCGACAAATAGACATTTAAAATCCAAAATTGGCATAAATAAGATAGAAAGCGGTTTCGGACCACGATCAAACTTTTCCATGTTCCTAATATGCGTCGTAACACAACCGGAAAGAACTAACATCGAGCAACAAAGAAACGCTATGCCTCGTACGCTCCGCGATTGAATTCTTATCCCCAACAGTCCCTAATTTTTATGAATCCTAGAGGCGTCAAAGGAGATAGTCGATAGAGACAGCCACAAAAAAAAGAGAGTGGCGATTTTTCGCCACGCATTGCACATGCTGTCATCAACGTTTAAAAAAGCCGATCTATAGTTTTGCGCCGCGAAACTGTCGCGGGGCCTTCCAGGGAGAGAAAAATGGGATCTATGACTGAACTAACCACGGCCGATGGCCATTCACTTGGTGCTTACAAAGCCGAGCCATCAGGAGCTGCTAAGGGTGGCGTTGTCGTCATTCAGGAAATCTTTGGCGTAAACCAGCACATCAAGAACCTTGTCGACGAATTTGCCAAGAACGGCTACGTCGCCATCGCACCGGCCTTGTTTGACCGCAAAGAAAAGGGTCTTGAACTTGGCTATGGTCAGGAAGACTTTGGTAAGGGCCGTGACACGCGCGGCAGCCTCGACGATGATGGCATCCAGAACGACGTTCAGGCCGCTATCAATGATGTTTCCAGTGCCGGCAAGGTCGGTATCGTTGGATATTGTTTTGGTGGCTATGTCAGCTGGCTTGCTGCTTGCAAATGCGATGGCCTTTCCGCCGCATCGACGTTCTATGGCGGTGGCATCCATGCCAAGCGCGACGACACGCCTAAGGTTCCGGTGATCTTCAACTTTGGCGACAAAGATGGTGGGATTCCGCTGGACCAGATTGCAGAGATCAAAGAAGCGCACCCGGACATCCCCTGCTACGTCTATGACGATGCGGGTCACGGATTCTGCTGTGATGACCGGGAAAGCTACAATCAGGGTGCCTGCGAGCGCGCTCACAAGCGGACACTGAATCATTTCGGCCAAAATGTCGGCTGATTGCTGCTAAATTATTTTGAGATGGAGCCCCAGCCCGCAAGGTCTGGGGCTTTTTCTTACCTTAAAGCTGCCGCAATATTACCGCCGTCAACCGTGACCTGTAACGCGCCGTCAGAAGCATCCTCACGAACCGCAAAGCACATGCCATAACTTGCCGTCGCACCAATCAGCGGGGCACCACGGACCTGCATGGAGAGGATCGCATGCGCTGCATCCTCAACTGAATTCAGAGAAAGCGTTATAAACTCATGAGGCAGTCGGGTTTGATCGATAATCTCAACGGTCTCGCCATTTTCAGCGAGCCAAATAGTCCGGAACGGAACACCATCGACATTCATGGACGCAACACCCGTCCGGCAATGGCATCGAGCTTTTCAGCCATTTTAGGGTCACGAGCGTCTGGCGCGGTAATAATCGCAACATCCAATGCTTTGTGGCAACCAGCTTCACAGACATCCGAACGCCCACTGATCAACGGCGCCAAATTGACGACCAGCTGCTTAGCGGCGGCAGCATTTTCGATCAACACTTTGATGACGGTTTCTACAGTGACGTCATCATGATCCTGATGCCAGCAATCGAAATCGGTGACCATCGCGACGGTCGCGTAACACATCTCCGCTTCGCGGGCGAGCTTGGCTTCCGGCATGTTTGTCATACCGATCACATCACACCCCCAACTTCGATAAAGCTCGCTCTCGGCTCGGGTTGAGAATTGTGGCCCTTCTATAACCAGATAGGTGCCACCGCGTATTGTCTCATTCGACAATCCGCCTGCAGCCTGGCCGATCAAACCACCAAGACGCCGACAGGCCGGGTCAGCCATCGACACATGCGCCACCAGTCCGTCGCCGAAAAAACTTTTTTCGCGCGCAAAAGTCCGATCTATGAATTGGTCTACGATGACGAATGTGCCTGGCGACAATTCTTCTTTCAAAGACCCAACGGCGCTCAGAGAAATAATCTCCGTGCAACCTGCCCGTTTCAGAGCTTCGATATTGGCCCGAAAATTCAGTCCGCTCGGCGGGACTTTATGGCCACGCCCATGGCGCGGCAAAAAAACAATCTGCTGTCCATCAAGCTCGCCAAACAATAGATCGTCAGACGGCGCCCCGAAGGACGTTTCCATGCTTTCCCAACGCGTATTCGAGAGGCCCTCAATTTCGTAAAGACCACTACCACCAATTACGCCCAGTACAGGGGTGCTCGCTGTATCTGTCATCAACCTTCAATGTCACACAAAACAAAACCGGCGACGAAATATCACCGCAGGTTCGTTTAGCATAAGAGAGGCATCAGCACGAGGGCCAACGCCTGTCTAATTAATGGAGGTCAGCCCAGACCTTACGTTTCACGCCATACAACATCCCGGTCAGAATAAGCAGAAACAGGATCACTTTGACCCCCAACCGCTTACGCCATTCAAGCTCCGGTTCCGCTGCCCAAGCAAGGAACGTCGTCACGTCGCGAGACATTTGATCAACCGTTGCTTTGGTTTTATCGGCATATTCAACACCACCTTCACTTAGCGGCGGCGGCATTGCGATCTGATTACCTGCGAAATACAGATTGTAGGACATACCTTCAGCAAGCTTTTTACCTTTAGGTGCCTCCTTATACCCTGTGAGCAAGGCATGTAGATAATGTGCACCACCAACTCGAGCCTTGGTCATCAGGGTCAAATCCGGGGGAAAGGCACCATTGTTACCGGCACGAGCAGCCTGCTTGTTCGGAAAAGGTTTTACAAACCGGTCGCTAAGACGGGCAGGACGTTGGAACATCTCGCCTTCATCATTTGGACCGTCAGTGACTTCCTTGGCGGCGGCGATCTTTTTCACCTGTTCTTCGGTGAAGCCGATATCCATCAGGTTGCGATAAGCCAACAAACGGACCGAATGGCAAGCCGAACAGACCTCGTCATAGACTTGAAATCCGCGCTGCAATGACCCACGATCAAACGTGCCAAAGAGACCTGAAAACGACCATTCCTGTTTGGGTGGTTTTACGACATCACCAGCAGCCATGACGGTACTGGATGTAACAACCGCAACCGAAACCACCACTGCGACGCTAATCAAATACTTGCGCATCAGGCCTCCTCCATCGGCTTGGCATTGGCGGCAGAGGAAGAGCCTCCACCTCCTTTTAGCACCGGCTCACTAATACTCGTTGGCAAAGGTTTGGTCTTTTCGAAGAAACCCAGTAACGGAATGATGACAATAAAGTGCAGAAAGTAATAAGCAGTCGCGGCCTGGGCGATGTAGGTCCAGGGTGCCCCCGCCGGCTTTGCCCCGCAAATCCCAAGAATGATGCAGTCAATGATGAGCAACCAGAAAAACTGTTTATACAACGGCCGGAAACGGGCACTCCTGACCGGAGAGTGATCAAGCCATGGCAAAATAAACAGCACCATGATCGACGCAAACATTGCCAATACACCTGCCAACTTAGCTGACATCAACCATGAGATTGGCAGATAAATCACGGCATCTGCGGTAAACGACCGCAAAATTGCGTAGAACGGCAGGAAATACCATTCCGGCACGATATGCGGCGGCGTAACCAATGGGTTCGCTTCTATATAATTGTCTGGTTCGCCAAAAAAGTTGGGGGCGAAGAACACAAAGCCAAAGAACAGGATCAAAAAGACGCCCAAACCGAACATATCCTTGACTGTATAATAAGGATGGAACGGGATCGTATCCTGTGGTGACTTGGTATCGATACCAATCGGGTTATTAGAACCATGCTGGTGTAGCGCCACGATATGAAGCACGACAATACCAACCAGAACAAACGGCATCAGATAATGAAGGCTAAAGAACCGGTTCAGCGTCGGATTATCAACTGAGAAACCACCCCAGAGCAGCGTAACAATTGAATCACCGACAATCGGAATAGCAGAGAACAAGTTAGTAATAACCGTAGCGCCCCAGAAACTCATCTGGCCCCAGGGAAGCACATACCCAAGGAAAGCTGTCGCCATCATGGTCAGCAGGATCACAACGCCCAAAATCCACAAAATCTCGCGTGGCGACTTATAAGATCCGAAATACATCCCTCTGAAGATATGGATATAGACCACTATGAAAAAGGCTGAGGCGCCATTCATATGTATATAGCGGATCAGCCAGCCATAATTGACGTCACGCATGATGCGTTCAACGGAGTCAAAGGCAAACGCCGTATGCGCTGTATAATGCATCGCCAGCACAATGCCGGTAACAATCATGATGACCAGAATAATGCCGGCCAGAGAACCGAAGTTCCACCAATAGTTTAAATTCTTGGGAGTTGGGTACTCATGAAGCTCGTGCTCCATGAATGAAAAAACCGGCAGCCGGTAATCGATCCAGGCAACGATTGGGTTTTTAAACTTAGAATCGCTCATCCAGTTTTCTCCTAACCGATCTTAACAAGCTTGTCCGACAGGAATTCATATGCCGGGACCG
This sequence comes from Alphaproteobacteria bacterium UBA2964, assembly GCA_905182615.1. Classification (GTDB taxonomy): domain Bacteria; phylum Pseudomonadota; class Alphaproteobacteria; order MPNO01; family UBA2964; genus UBA2964. The sequence goes on from CAJJCG010000010.1 coordinate 32,865, forward strand.
GAAGATTTTTGGGTGCAGGTCCTTTGCGGATCCGCCCTGATGTATCGTAATGAGATCCATGGCAAGGGCAGAACCAGCCGCCAAATTCGCCCTTTAATTCGCCCTGCTTGGTGCCCGATGGAATGCAACCCAAATGAGTGCAAACGCCAACGACGATTAACCATTCAGGTTTTAGAGCACGCTTTGCGTCTAGTTCAGGATCAGGAAGATTGGCAAGATTCACACTGCTTGCTGCCTCAATCTGCGCCTTCGTGCGGCGCACGATAAAGACCGGCTTGCCTTGCCATTTAACCAGAACTCGTTGACCTGGCTTGATCGGCGCCAAATTGACCTCAGTGGTGGATGCCGCCAGCGTATCTGCCGCTGGGTTCATCTGATCAATAAGTGGCCACGCCCCAGCAGCAGCACCAAAGGCACCAAAGGCACCGGTTGCCAGCATCAGAAAATCGCGTCTAGTTTCGCCTTCTTCAGCGCCATGAGCGCCATCTCCGGCCGTATCAGCAGAACTCACCATTATGTCCCTCTTGGTTGTATCCGCGCACAGGTCACGGCTCTGCAAAGGTACCTGATATCATTAACGCACCAGCAGATTCAAACACTGCGGCCTTACGCCGCAGCGTGTTCTGAATGCTGGCAATACGTGCCCTTATTACGGGGCACGGGTATAATCGAAATTGACCTTAATGCAAAGGTCGTTAACTGATCGTTAACTATGCGAATAGCGCTCTATCAACCAGATATTCCTCAAAACACCGGCACAATCCTGCGGATGGCTGCCTGCATGGATGTCGGCGTGGACATAATCGAACCCTGCGGCTTTGTTCTCGATGACAAAAGGTTGCGACGATCTGGCATGGACTACCTCGATCAAGTTGATTTGACGCGACATCTCTCTTGGACCCATTTCCACAAGAACTGCACCGACGCTGGGGATCGGCTCATTTTACTAACCACGTCGGGGGATCTGCCCTATTGCGACTTTACATTCCAGCCCAATGATAGGCTGTTGTTGGGCAGAGAAAGTGCTGGTGCGCCCCCAGAAGTGCACGAGGCCGCGCAAGCCAGGCTGTGTATCCTCATGGCAAATGGAACAAGATCGCTAAATATTGCCATGGCCACATCAATGGTATTGGGTGAAGCCTTAAGACAGACCAATCAGTTCGCCACAGGCAATACAGAATGACTCGGACGCTCGACGAAAAAAAGGAGGCTGCCACTAAGTGGTTCGCCGAACTCCGAGATATGATTTGTGCCGAATTTGAAACCATAGAACTGGAAGGAGGCGCCGAAACTTCTGAAACTACTGCCGGAAAATTCGAGCGTAAAATCTGGGACCGGCAGGATCATTCAGGCGCCGATGGTGGCGGCGGCACGATGTCAGTTATGCACGGGCGCGTGTTTGAGAAAGTCGGCGTAAATATTTCTGCGGTCCATGGCGAATTTTCGCCTGAGTTTCGCAAAGAAATTCCCGGAGCAGACGAAAACCCAGAGTTCTGGGCAGCAGGCATTTCTATAGTCGCTCATATGAGTTCACCACTGGTGCCAGCAGTCCATATGAACACCCGTTTTATTTCGACCTCGAAATCCTGGTTTGGTGGTGGAACAGATTTAACGCCGATGCTGGCTGACGAAGCGGCGGCTGAGGAATTCCATGCGTCGCTCAAGGATGTTTGTGACGCTCATGACGATGCGTATTATGAGAAATTCAAAAAATGGTGTGATGAGTATTTCTATCTTCCCCACCGTGAAGAACCACGTGGCATCGGAGGAATTTTTTACGATTATGTCAATTCCGGGGATTGGGAAGCGGACTTCGCCTTCACCAGGAACGTTGGCCGTGCATTCCTAAAAACCTACTCGTCCATAATCCGAGCCCGTAAAGACTGGGCATGGACCGACGATCAGCGGGAACAACAGCTGATAAAACGAGGCCGCTATGTAGAATTTAATCTCCTGCATGATCGCGGCACAAAATTTGGCCTAAAAACCGGCGGAAATGTTGAAGCAATTTTGATGTCCATGCCACCTATCGCTAAATGGCCGTGACAGGCTGGCCTACTGACATCGGGTCATTATAGTAGCGATCAGGAAATTAAAATCTGGAGGGGTTATAAGACGGTTCGCAGTACTTACAGCGACAATATTCTTTGCGGCAATTTCAAGTGAGACGCAGGCTGCGCAACCTAACCTAACGATTGGCGCTTTTTTCGGCAGCTTCAGCGGCGGTGGCAATTCAGAGAATGAGGATAGCATCTATTTCGCGACCACAGCGCGCGATTTTGATGTAAAAATCGCGCGCGCAGCTAACGGCGTTAAAATCGACTGGACCAGCGTCATCCGCAAAGGAGACAACCCCCCAAAACCAAACATCCGCAGACGGCAAAGTTCCAAAACGCTGTGCCCAACAGGCAATGCCAGGGCATTTCATTGCAATTCGAGCAGTGATCCTCTTAAAGGCTAGGAACTGCGCTGGGCCAATATCCCCAGTTCCACGCTCTCACTCTTTCTTATGCGTGTGAACAAAAAAGGCATTTATGCCATACAATAATATGACCGTACGCTTTCGGGTACCGGCATAAAATTTATTTTAAAAAGCACACGTAGTGGCAAGAAGGTCCGGACGGTCACCGGAAGGTTGGTTAAGAACGCGCGGTAACGAACGATTCTAGATGCTTGAGGCAAGATTCTCTATCTGCTGCAAAGTCACCTGCAATCCACCAATCTTCGACCTGACCTAATAAACCGCCAATTTCGTTTCCGGTCGGCACGCCTAGATCCACAACGTCCTGCCCGGTGATGAAGAACAACGGCACGGAGCTCGTTTGGGGAAACGGAAACAAACTCAGCCAATCTTGATCGGGATCCTGCGCCGCCTTGATCAAAACAAGTTCACTGAATAAATCGGGGCCAAGTCGATAAAGCGCTACCCGGTTTTGTTTCGTATCAACGCCCGGATCAGGGTGGACGACCGGATCGCAAAGGCGGCAAAACTGATCGCGATCAGCGTTCGAAAATTTAAGCCGAGCCGCGAGAGCTCGAGCACCATCTTTTTCAAGCTCTACAACCGTCGCCAAACGCCTCAAATAGCCAGGCGCTGTATCGGTAGCGATTTCCGCCTTTATCAAAGCAGGTAAGCGATCACTATGAACGACCTCAGGAAGCAGGTTGGAGAGGACACCATTCGTTGCCATCAGATCAAAGGTCGGGGCCGGATCAGGAGCCATGAGCAAACGCGACATCTCTTTCCAAACCCGCTCCACGGATAATGTTTCGATTTGCGGAGCCATCTCTCGGCAAGCGGCAACAGCCTCTGGGTCCGCCGTTCCAACGCCGTAATACGCATAGAACCGAAAAAACCGCAGCAATCGTAGGACATCTTCTTCTATCCGCGCACGCGCACCACCGACAAAACGAATGCGTCCTTCTTTGAGATCGACCAGACCACCCACCGGATCAAACACCGTTCCATCAAGGTCACAGTAAAGCGCGTTCAACGTAAGGTCCCGCCGGGCCGCATCTTCCTGCCAGTCAGTCGTATAGCTCACCCGCGCATGTCGCCCAAAAGTTTCGACGTCGCGTCGCAACGTTGTTATTTCAAACGGAATTCCATCACATATAGCCGTGATGGTTCCATGCTCTATGCCGGTTGGAATCGCCCGCAGATCAGCCTGCTCAATGAGCTCCATTACGCGACCGGGGGGCTCCGGAGTGGCGATGTCGATGTCTTTAACTGGAAGACCAAGCAATGCATCGCGGACGCAACCACCGACGAAACGCGCCGGTTGCCCGCCTGCCATTAAAGCTTTCATGACCGCCTGAGTTTGCGCCTGAGCCATCCAGCTATTCACACCTATAGAGGTGGCAGGTTTCATTGGCTAAAACCTTCGTCAGAAATCAAGAAGTTCGGGATAAGCGATGATTGTAAAAACTGAAATAATCACCAACAAACCACCCGACAGAATAAGCCACGGCCAGGGCAAAGGCTCCCAATCCTCACGAGCAATCGCTCTGGAACCTCCGAGTTTGGGTGGGGCAAAAGCGCGCCACAGTATGAAGAGCCCGGTCGGCGTTACCAGCGGCACTACAAACAATAAAACCAAGCGGATCATGCGTTCCTCACCATCTTCCCTAACTCAACAAGAATGCGGGCCGTCAAACCCCAGATATAGTGATCATTATAGGGCATCACATAATACTCCCGCGATTCTCCGCGTTCGTCACGCTTTTCCAGCCGATGATTGGCAGGATCGAGAATGAACTCCATCGGAACTTCAAATACTTTGGCTACCTCCGAGGGATCTGGCGAGAGGGACATGGGCGGCCGAATCAAGCCCACAACCGGCATGACCCGATACCCCGTCCCGGTATCCCGAGCGTTCATCCGGCCCAAAACTTCGATCTTTGAAGTGGAAAGACCGATTTCCTCTTCAGTTTCCCGAAGCGCCGTTTCTTCAGGTGTCACCTCTCCGGGCTCCACGCGCCCACCAGGAAACGCAATCTGGCCAGCATGATCTGACATAGTGTCAGTTCGTTGTGTTAGCAGCACCGTCATCCCATCCGCCCGATCAATCAGCGGCACAAGAACGGCCGCAGATCGCAATTCTCTCTCCTCACCTGCTGCGAGTGGTGCCGGCCATATATTTCCTGCCGCAGAGGGATCTGGTCCAACGCCAGGTCCATCAAAGATTGTACTTAAAATATCACGCATTATTCCTACCGGCGATTAGCTCAATCAGCTGGGCCTAACGTAAAACAAACACCTTCACTCCATACGCCCAAGATCGTTCTACCGTTATTCTGTTCTTCGACAGCCAATTCCACGAGATCATAGAAAACTGCTCGCGTGATCAAGGCTTCAATTCCCTCCCGAACCTGGAGATAGGGAGATGGTTCTCCGGTCTCAGAATTAATCACAACTCTGATCTGATTCTCGGGTCCCGCGATCACAATATCGTCAACATTTGTTCTGAACGAAAGGCGCTGATTTTGTTCTCCACCGTTCACCGACATTTCAACGGCTTGAAACGGTGCGTCTTCAACCTGAATTCGGCATTTTTCGACTGGTGTTTCGAGCCAAAAATCGCCCTGAACATCCCGCTTTAAAATCGATCCAAACAGTTTTACGAGTTGTCTTCGTTCAATGGGAGAGCCATGATAATACCAAGTACCGTCACGGGCGATACGCATATCGATATCGCCACAAAATAGCTGACCGTTCGGAACGCAGGATTTGTCTCCAAGAAGACCGCGCTCAAGCGATTCCTTCAACTCGTCGCTGGGACTACCGGTAAGTGACTTTTCCATGGTGCACCGCCTGCGTCATGGAGACTCTATATGTCTGAAACAGAATCTCTAACTCAATCCCCCGGTTCTGAAGAAGAACCCCCTGCCCGTCTTGTCGCGGAAATCGATTCATTGGGCCAGCGCATAGCCCTCGTTCGCGAACGGATCGGCCGGATAATCTTTGGCCAAAACCAAGTGATAGAAGAAACACTTATCACGCTGCTAGCCGGCGGTCACGTTTTGTTAATCGGCTTCCCTGGCCTCGGGAAAACGCGACTGGTCGAAACCCTTGGAACCGTTTTAGGTTTAGATGACAAACGAATTCAATTCACACCCGATTTAATGCCTGCAGATATTCTCGGATCCGAGATACTGGATGAAGCAGAGGACGAAACACGAAGGTCTTTTCGGTTTATCGAAGGGCCGGTGTTTTGCCAGCTTCTTATGGCCGACGAAATCAATCGCGCTAGTCCAAGGACACAATCTGCCTTGCTGCAGGCGATGCAGGAAAAAACAGTTTCTGTCGCTGGCCAAAATCACGCTTTGCCAAATCCTTTTCATGTCCTGGCGACACAGAACCCGTTGGAACAGGAAGGCACCTATCCGTTGCCAGAAGCGCAGCTCGACCGGTTTTTGATGCAGGTCGACGTCAGCTATCCATCGGAAGAAGCCGAACGCGAAATTCTCCTGGCAACAACAGGATCAGAAACGGCGACAGCTGAACAGGTACTGACAGCGGATGAACTGATTGCTGCACAACAGCTGGTGAGGCAAATTCCGGTCGGCGACAGCGTCGTACAATCGATCCTCAACCTCGTCCGATCAGCACGCCCAACAGAAAGCGCTTTGCCCGATATTCGGGATCACGTTGCCTGGGGACCCGGTCCCCGTGCAAGTCAGGCATTGATGTTAGCGTGCCGGGCCCGCGCCCTGCTGGACGGTCGCTACGCACCATCCATCGACGATGTCGTTGCACTGTCCAAACCTGTTCTCCGGCACCGCATGGCGCTAAGTTTTGCGGCACGTGCGGATGGTGTAACCATTGACGAGGTTATTGAACGGCTGTGCGCTCCTTTGGCTTAAAACTCGCTGGCCTCGGCAACCGAAACGCCGAGCGCCCAGTATCCGTCAGACAACGAGCAGAGGAAACCGCCGCTCGTTTACCGCCTTTGCTGGTGGCTGCCGAACGCATTGCGGCTACCGTTGCGCAAGGCGTCCATGGCCGTCGTCGCGTTGGTAAAGGCGAGTCATTTTGGCAATTCCGGCGTTACCAGCAAGGCGACCCTGTTCAAAGCATTGACTGGCGGCAGTCAGCGAAGCGCGAACACCTGTATATTCGAGAGAATGAGTGGGAAGCAGCCCAAAGCGTATGGGTATGGCTGGATCGCTCCACATCCATGCAATATCACTCCAACGTCGGCTTGCCGGACAAGGCCGACCGTGCTGCTGTTCTGATGCTGGCACTTTCCTCTCTCCTCATTCGCGGCGGCGAACGCATCACCCTCCTCGGATCAGGTATACCGCCATCGAATGGCCGCGCCGTTATGGACAGGCTCGTTGCCTCTATTTCCTTAGAAAATTCTGAGGAGCAAAGTGCTCCACCGCTGGAACAGCTACCGCGATACGCCCGGGTTGTCATGATTTCTGATTTCCTGATGCCGCCCGCAGAAATCGAACAGACGCTGCGGGGATTCGCATCACTCGGGGTCCGGGGTCATCTATTGCAGGTTTTTGATCCCGCAGAGCAAAGCTTGCCGTTTTCTGGCCGAGTACGCTTTGAAGGGTTGGAAGGAGAAGGTACGGCTCTAATCGGTCGCGTGGAGGCCGTCAGAACAGAGTACATGCGACTCATGAAAAAACACCGACGCGCGATTGAAGATATAGCCCGCAGTTTGGGTTGGACCTACCTTGCTCATGTTACCGATCAGCCACCGCAAACGGCGTTGCTCGCGCTCTACCATGCCCTCGTAGAAACGCCAGGAGCCTAGGGGGTGCTAGACTTCGGTCCTCTTGTTTTTACGGCGCCGTGGATTTTAGTAGCCCTCGCCGCGTTGCCGATTTTGTGTTGGTTACTGCGGGTTACACCTCCTGCCCCACTAGTTCGTGCATTTCCGCCCTTGCAGTTTTTGCTCGCGCTCCAACCTCAGGAAGAAACCCCAGCAAAGACCCCGCTATGGCTAATCCTGCTGCGTATACTTATCGCTTCTCTAATCATCCTTGGCCTCGCCCATCCGGTGTGGAATCAGGGCAGGCAACTATATGGCAGCGGCCCCCTGATTCTCGTTGTCGACGACGGCTGGGCCGCCGCGCCTGTGTGGCAAAAACGCTTGGATACGATTGAAAACCTCGTAGACCAGGCGGATCGCGAAGGACGTGCTGTTCAAGTTTTGATGACAGCTAAACGGCTTCGGTCGGAGCCCAGTCATATTAGCGATCTTATGCGCCCTGCAAAAGCACGCCAGATCCTCCGACGTATCAAGCCAAAACCATGGCCAACAGATCGGCGCGCAGCGTTGGCCGCTCTTAAAAATGTAACTGTTAACGGCTCGGCACACATCGCGTGGTTGTCAGATGGATTAAATGATGCCGGTGCCGCATCACTCATGGATCGGCTGCGAGAACTGGGCGCCCTGCGTCTTTATCGCGAGCCCTCAACCGCTTTGGCAAAGACCTTATCTCAGCCGCGAACAGTTGCCGGTGGGTTGATCTTTCCGGTTCAGCGGGTGAATGGACCGCTCGGCAAGTCAGAATCCCAAGTTAGATTGTTTGACGAAGACGGTCGCTTGTTGGCGCGTGAAAAAGCTACCTTTGATCCGGGGAAATCGGTTGCAGAGGCTCGTTTCAAATTGCCTCCGGATATCCGCAACCGAGCTGCAAGTGCCGAAATAGAGGGGGAAGATAGCGCCGGTGCTGTTTTCCTGCTGGACGAACGGTGGCGTCGGCGCCCTGTGGGAATTGCGATCGGTGGGCTGACCGAAGGATCGGTCCCGCTTCTGAGCGACGATTATTATCTGAAACGCGCTCTCGACCCTTTTAGCGATGTTAGAACCGGCACTATCGGCGACCTTACAAAGCTAAAATTGGCGATGATCGTCTTGGCCGACATCGGGAAGCTTAGCAAACCGCAAACTGACTCTCTGCTCACTTGGTTAAACAAAGGCGGCGTTCTCGTCCGGTTCGCGGGCCCGCGCATGGCGCAGGGTACTGACCAACTGGTGCCGGTTCAACTACGGGGAGGCGGTCGTGCGCTTGGCGGCACAATGTCCTGGACGACGCCTGCCAAACTCATGCCATTCGAAGACAAGGGCCCGTTTTCAGGCCTCAAAATCCCGACTGACATTCGAATTAAACGTCAGGTGCTCGCACAACCAACGCTGGATTTAAACGAGAAGACCTGGGCACGGTTGACCGACGGAACGCCGCTCGTGACCGCAGAGCGCAAAGGAAATGGCTGGCTCATTTTAGTCCACACTACAGCCAATACAGAATGGTCCAACCTACCGATTTCAGGCCTTTTCGTTGGTATGATGCAACGCGTTGCCGCCTTGAGCCTCGGTGTTAAGAGCGATGGCGGCACGATGATTTTTCCGCCGCTTCAGATCATGGATGGGTTTGGTGTCTTAGGAACGCCATCTTCGAAAGCTATCGCGATTCCAGGAAAAGCATTCTCCAAGGCCGCCGCTGGGCCCCAAACACCGCCTGGTTATTATGGCAAAGGTGAAACACGCCGCGCTCTTAATTTGTCTTCGTCAATTCGCAGCCTATCGGCACTGAATAATATTCCATCAGGTGTCGAAACCGTCGATTATATGATTGCTACCGGCTTGGATGCTAAGCCCTGGCTGCTGCTCATCGCCCTCCTATTGCTCATGGGTGATTTGATCATCAGCTACATATTGCGTGGGTTGGGAATCAGCATTGTGGCAACGCCAAATGTTAGGACTGCTGGACGCGCCGCGGGCATTGCCCTTCTTCTACTGTCCGGTCTGACGGTTTTTGCAACGGTGGTCGTTGCCCAAACAACGAAACCTTCACAAACCACAAGCTCACTGGACCCAGCAGAAAGATTCGCCCTGCGAGCAACATCGGCAACCCGGCTTGCTTATGTATTAACGAATGACGGGGCGATCGATTCCGTGAGCCGTGCGGGATTAATAGGTCTCACAGACATTTTGCGCCGCAGAACTGCCGTCGAAGCCGGGACACCGATTGGCGTCGATATTGAGCGAGACGAGTTGGCGTTTTTTCCGTTGTTGTATTGGCCGGTCTCGCTCCGTCAACGCCCATTGTCGGATCGAGCTATCGAAAAACTCAGCGCTTATCTAAGAACGGGAGGGACCGTCCTGTTCGATACACGGGAACAATCAAGGCTCACCTTTGACCCCTTTGGGAGCGGTGGTGCTGAAGCTGCCAAACTCCGCTCGATGTTACGTGAGCTTGATATCCCAGCGCTGGTCCCGGTACCAACCGATCACGTGATCAATAAAGCGTTTTATTTGCTGAAGGAATACCCCGGGAGATGGCGCGGTGGCACGGTATGGGTAGAACGGCGCGGTGGTCGTCACAATGACGGCGTGTCGTCCGTTTTGATTGGCAGCAATGATTGGGCTGGTGCCTGGGCTGTCGATCCGCAAGGGTCTCCAATGTTTCCAGTCTCGTCCGATGGTGAGCGGCAGCGGGAATTTGCCTACCGATTTGGTGTGAATTGGGTGATGTATGCCCTGACCGGCAACTACAAAACCGATCAGGTCCATGTACCGTCGATTATTGAACGGCTCGGGCAGTAGGGAGGGAATGGCATGATTACCATCGATTTCTCTCCACTGTTCCCCTGGACCCTTCTCATCACGCTCGCTGTTCTATCAGCCATTCTTTTAGGCTATGGGATATTGCGCCGAGCTCGAGGAATTGCATGGCGCTCGGCAGCGCTAGTCGGCCTATTGCTTGCTCTAACTAATCCGGTCGCTGTTCAGAAAAATCGCGATGCCAAATCTGATATATTAGCGGTCGTTGTCGATGACTCAACAAGTCGAAAATTAGGCGATCGAGCAGCCGTTTCGGACAAGGCTTTAGCCCATATAGAAAAAACTGTTCACAACCTGCGTAATATCGAATTACGTATTATCAGGGCTGGCGCCTCTGATGCAGCGCGCGGGCCAGTAGACGGCACACGACTGTTCAAGGCACTGGAACGAGCAACAGCTGATATTGCACAGACCCGAATGGCCAGCACGATCTTTATTACGGATGGCCAGGTACATGACATTCCTGATGCCAAGACTGGAAACTCGTTAGCTGGGCCCGTTCATGTTCTACTGACCGGCAAGCGCAAAGAATACGACCGCCGAATTATTGTTCAGAGTGTTCCGAAATACGGCATCGTCGACAAGGAAGTAGAACTCACGATCCGAATTGAGGATGCCCAAACGCCAGAAGGCACTGCGCCGGTATCTATTGTGCAGGATGGTGGACCACCCAAGCAGGTCAGCGTCCCAATTGGACGAGACCATACCGTTAAAGTAACGCTCGGACATGCGGGCGCGAATATTCTTCAAATGGAAGTCCAGGGCGTCCCTGGCGAGCTCACGCCGATAAACAATCGCGCCGTTGTATCGATAAACGGTGTCAGAGAACGGCTCCGCGTGCTGCTCGTGTCGGGGGAACCGCATCCCGGCGAGCGAGTATGGCGCAATCTGCTAAAAGCCGATCCTTCGGTAGATTTGGTACACTTCACGATCCTTCGTCCTCCGGAAAAGCAGGATATGACGCCAGTCCGGGAACTATCACTCATCGCTTTTCCCATCCGCGAGCTCTTCGAAGTTAAGTTAAATGACTTTGACCTGATAATTTTTGACCGCTATCGCCGTCGCGGCGTGCTACCGTCGATCTATATCGACAATGTCTCTCGCTATGTCGAAAACGGTGGTGCCGTCCTCGAAGCCGCAGGACCCGAGTATGCTGGAAACGAGACGCTATACCAGTCTCCGCTAGGCCGCATCCTCCCCGGTGAGCCCACTGGGGTTGTCATGACGGGCGGGCTCAGAGTCAAATTAACGAAGACCGGACAACGCCACAGCATAACTGCCGACTTGCCAGGTGCTGGCATCGGTGAGGAGCTCCCCCGTTGGGGTAAATGGTACCGGCAAGTTGAAGTCATCAAGCGCAGCGGCAGAACTTTGATGAGCGGCACGTCTGGCAAACCAATATTAATCGTCAACCGGGTTCAAAAAGGCCGCGTCGCTCAGCTAACGAGTGATCAAATCTGGTTATGGGCACGTGGATTGGGCGGCGGCGGCCCTCATGCCGAATTGCTACGGCGACTCGCTCACTGGCTTATGAAAGAGCCTGAACTCGAAGAGAACTCTTTACGGGCTCAGGTAGAGGGTAACAAGCTCTCGATTACGCGGCGCAGTGTTGATCCGGACAAATCGCCCGTCGAAGTGACTATGCCTTCCGGCAAAACGACCTCGGTAACGCTTACCCCCGGCGTCGGTGGGCGGGCCAAGGCCCTGATTCCCGTAACAGAAACAGGAATTTATAGGGTCTCTGATCGCAATCGAACGGCCCTGGCGGCCGTCGGGAATCTTAACCCGCTGGAGTTCTCGGATATGAGGACGACAGGTCGTCGATTCCAAGCGCTCAGCAAAGCGACAGGTGGTGGCATTATTTGGATGGAAGACGGCGCACCAGATTTACGCCGGGTTAAACCTGAACGCGCCTCTGCAGGGCGTGATTGGCTCGGCCTGCTCGACAATCAAAATTTTACCGTGAAGAGTGTAAGCGAAGTGCCACTACTGCGAGAATTTATAATCCTACTTCTCGCGCTCGGCACATTGCTTATGGCATGGCGCGCTGAAGGCCGTTAACCCAACAGATCGACGACTCCAAATAATTCAGATTTGTTATTCTTTAATATCCGCCGCAATTCTGGGCTCGGTAACCATTTGGGCTTGCGCATACGGTCACTAAAAGACGGGAACATATAGTTGCAGCTGATACTAATGCGGTCTTTGCTCAATTAATTGACGGGCACCCCATGCGTCAGCCACGGGGAAACATGATCAGCGTTTCAATTTTCCGATTAACCAGCGCGAAGACTTCTTCTTCAAAATCAACGATCCAAAGGGGCATCGGGAACAGATTGTGAATCTTAAATTCTGACATTTTCTTACTGAAGTGCGATGAGAAACTAATTACCTCTGCAAACGGACTCGGGCATAAAATAAAGCTGATCCTGCCTGTCTGGCGTCTGGCTATGATAATCGGCACAGAACCGCATTCTAGAAGCGTTAGAACCCTTCGTTATGCCAACGATCTCGCCACTCAGCTTAATCATCATAAAGAGCCAATCTTTTGATCGTGGGTTAAACCCTTTCTCCTTTTTTTCTATAAGAAACATGGTCCCCGACATAACCTCGCCCGCCTCAATCACAGCAAAGCTTTCCTTTACGATGATCGACCTTTTGGGAAATGGCTTCCCGGATTTAAAGACCCCATAATCTTGCGCTAGGTCGTTCGCATAATGATTCACAAAGCGCTGACCATGAACACCAGAACGGAATGGCTCTCGGTTTGGCCGCCGCCAGCTCTGAAAGGCCGCTGTCACAGGATTTCCCGAACTCATA
>CAJJCG010000011.1 GCA_905182615.1 Alphaproteobacteria bacterium UBA2964
CATCCTATACGGATTGGACTGGTTGGGTCTCGACGCCGACAAGCCTCCGGTTTATCAATCAGCCAACCTCGGACGCCATACAGAGATCGCCAATGATCTTCTAGAAACTGGAAAAGCGTATCACTGCTATTGCAGCCCGGAAGAATTAACAGCTATGCGCGAAAAAGCGCGGGCAGCTGGAAGCACCCGCCTCTATGACGGCAAATGGCGTGACCGTGATCCGGCCGATGCTCCAGTTGATGTAAAACCCGTCATTCGTTTTAAGGCCCCTATTGAAGGCGAAACAGTAATTCAGGATCTCGTTCAAGGCCCGGTTACCGTCGCCAATTCACAACTAGACGATATGATATTGCTACGGGCGGATGGCTCACCGACCTATATGCTCTCGGTCGTTGTGGATGATCATGATATGGGTATAACCCACGCGATCCGCGGCGACGATCACCTCACCAATGCATTTCGGCAAACGCAACTGTTTCAAGCGGCTGGATGGACGCCACCCGAATATGCGCATATTCCTCTAATTCACGGTCCTGACGGCGCAAAGCTCTCCAAACGGCACGGCGCTCTGGGTATAGAAGCATACCGTGAGATGGGCTATCTACCCGAAGCTCTTCTGAATTATCTCATGCGCCTTGGCTGGAGCCATGGAGACGATGAAATAATAAGTCTGAAACAGGCCATTCAGTGGTTCGAAATTCAAAACGTTGGCCGCGGCGCAGCTCGCATAGATTTTGACAAACTATCGTCTGTAAATTCGCACTACATCCGAGAAACGCCGGATCAAATTCTGGCAGGTTTAATTCAAGATTCTATTGCAGAGGCAATCAGCAGACCTTTTGACTCAACGATGAGTGAACGCCTAGTCCAAGCAATGCCCGGACTGAAATCACGTGCCAAGACAATTCCCGAACTAATTGAAATTTCTTTATTTTATTTTTACCCCCGCCCTTTAAAGGTCGACCAGAAAGCCGCGAAATCGTTAAACTCTGAGGCACAAGAACGTATAAGACGGCTAGCGATAAACTTGGCAGAACTGAACCAATGGTCCGAAGATGTAATAAATGAAGCCGTCCATGCTTTTGCAGAGAAAGAAGAGATTAAATTGGGCAAAATTGCGAAGCCATTACGCGCTGCCCTCACCGGAACGACTGTTTCACCGGGTATCTTTGAGGTCGCAGCAGTTCTCGGCCAGGATGAAGTAATCGGGCGTCTCAATGACGTGATCACCAAATAACTCCAAGCGATTGAAATAACCGAATTAATCCGTTACTTTCCCCGCACCTCCAATCTTAACCATATGGCGCTACTGCACAGAAGCTGGGGCTTCCGCAGGCGCTACGAAGGGTAGACCGTATGAGCCAGAAATCCTCCGCTGCGGGAACGGCGTCAAACAGTAACGTTACAGTCACCGATAACGTCTCTGGAAAAGAGTCCACGTTTCCCATTCTTACGGGCACAGAAGGCCCGCCAGTCATCGATATTCGCCGCCTCTACGCGGAAACCGGTTATTTCACTTATGATCCAGGGTTTGTCGCAACAGGTAGTTGCGAGTCCAAGATTACCTATATCGATGGTGATAACGGTATTTTACTGCATCGCGGCTATCCAATTGAGCAGCTTGCGGAGAAAAGTGATTTTCTTGAAGTATGCTATTTGCTTCTTTACGGAGAGTTGCCCAATCAAGGAGAAAAAACCGAGTTTGATCGTGCAATCACCTTGCACACTATGTTGCATGAGCAACTGACCAATTTTTACAGGGGCTTCCGCCGCGATGCCCATCCTATGGCAATCATGTGTGGCGTTGTCGGCGCTCTATCGGCCTTCTACCACGACAGTACTGATATTTCTGATCCCCATCAGCGCATGGTAGCCTCCTATCGCATGGTCGCCAAAATGCCAACCATTGCCGGCTGGGCCTATAAATACTCCCTCGGCCAGCCCTTCATCTATCCAAGGAATGATCTCGGGTTTGCAGAAAACTTCTTGCATATGATGTTTGCAACGCCGTGCGAGGATTATGTAATCAATCCGATCATTGCAAAAGCGATGGACCGAATTTTAATTTTGCACGCGGACCATGAGCAAAACGCCTCAACCTCTACAGTCCGACTTACGGGGTCCAGTGGCGCTAATCCATTCGCGTGTATCTCGGCGGGTATTGCCAGCCTTTGGGGCCCAGCTCATGGCGGTGCCAACGAAGCCGTTCTAAACATGTTGGCTGAGATTGGTACTAAAGACAATATCCCTGCCTACATCAAGAAGGCCAAAGACCCTGATGATCCTTTCCGTATCATGGGATTTGGCCATCGGGTCTATAAGAACTTTGACCCACGCGCAAAGATCATGCGTGAAACATGTCACTCCGTCCTTGATGAACTCGATATCCGCGATGAGCCCTTGCTGGACCTTGCAATGGAACTCGAACGGATCGCTTTGGAAGACGAATATTTTGTCGACCGGAAACTATACCCGAACGTCGACTTTTATTCGGGAATCATCTTCCAGGCCCTAGGAATTCCAACGACGATGTTCACGGTACTCTTTGCAGTCGCCCGAACGGTTGGCTGGATCGCGCAATGGAATGAAATGATCGAAGACCCGAGCCAAAAGATAGGACGTCCCAGACAGCTTTATACAGGCGCAGAGCGACGCGACCTTAGGCCTATTTCTGAGCGGTAAAAATACGTAATCAATTAAAAAAGGGTGCCTTCGGGCACCCTTTTTTGTTCAACCCGGATGAATTAAAGATAATATCGTTTTCGCAGCTACATCGCTCGGCAGCACATCACCCGCCTTTAAGAGTTTCATCGCATCATCAGCTGCTGTCTGTTGTGCTTCATACACCACTATATCCTCCAGCAGGTTTTCCAGTGCATTTGCCAGATTATCTCCAGTGCACTTGCCTTGAATAAATTCGGGAACGGCCTCTCGATTAAGCAAAACATTCACAAGGTTTGCATAAGGAATTTTGATCAGCGCCTTAACGATCCACGAAGTAATAACATTCACTCGGTAAGCAATTACAGTGGGCACACGGGCCAACGCAAGTTCCAGTGCCACAGTGCCTGATGCCGCTAACGCAATATTGGATGCAGCCATTGCGTCGAATTTATCCTTCTCTCCTTCGACAACGAGCACATTATTTTCCCAACCCCGCACTGTGTGGGAAACCTCATCCTCTATCGCAGGAATCGTTGGAACGACAACTCGAAGTGATGGAAACCGACTTTGCAATGTCGTCATCGCTGACCGAAATGGTTCTAAATGGCGTTCGACTTCGCCCAAGCGGCTTCCTGGCAACATACAAAGAAGTGGAATATCCTCTTCAATCTGAAACCTTTGTCGAAATGCAGCCCCATCTGCAGCACCCATCTCGCTTTCGATAACTGCATGCCCGACAAATGTTGTGTCGAGGCCCTCCGGCTCAAAGTAGCGGGGTTCAAATGGCAAAAGCGTCAGTAAATGATCGAATTCACGGGCAAACTTATGTACCCGTCCAGGGCGCCATGCCCAAACACTCGGAGCTACATAATGAATACGTCTTGTTGCCTGATCTCTCCGCAGGCGTTTGAGAACAGCGAAACAGAATCCCGGTGAATCGATTGTAATTAATATATCTGGCAAATATTGCTCTATGGCATGCGCTGTTTGCCGAACTCGCCGGCGCAAATTAAAAATGCGCGGCAGTATTTCTGCCAGTCCCATGACCGACAGCTCCGTTATAGGAAATGGACTGTTGAGCCCTTCCACGGCCATCCGCCCCCCTCCGACGCCCGCGAATTCAACATTCCCGCTGGAATGCCTTTTAAGCGCAGCCATCAGACGTCCCCCAAGCAAATCACCTGAAGGCTCTCCCGCTATAATAAATATGCGAATAGATTTGGAGGCTGTTATTACTCGATCCTCAGCGATGGGCTCTATCACGACTAATCACGACGGACGCCAACAACAAAAATACCTGCGTTGTCAGCGATCTTCACGATTTCCTCAACGTCTATTACCAATGCTCCACCTGCCTCCACCGCAATTCCGATCAAACCGACCTCTTTGGCGACTTGAACTGTCCTAGTTCCTATCGTCGGCAAATCAACCCTACGATCCTGGCCTGGTTTTGGAAACTTAACGAGAACTCCGCCGGCATCTTCGCGAAGCAATGAGCCACAACGCTGTATCATCGCATCTGTGCCCTCTGCCGCTTCAACAGCTACAACGACTCCCTGCTGGATCACAACGGCCTGGCCAATATCCTGGCTACCAATGGCTGCTACAACCTCTTTTCCACGCTGTATGTCCGCTAGTGCCGCCTCGTCGGGCTGCATAGAACCGTATGTACCATCCCGTGCTACAAAACCGACGAGTAACGATTCAGGTGAAACCACTCGAAAGCCATCCTTCTCAAGCTCCTTCATCACAGCTGATAAGATAGAATCGTCTCCAAACCAAGAGCGAGCAAGCCGGGCCAAAAACACTGCCCCCCTTGGGTCAGGCCGAATTTCCTTCAAACTTGGACGACGTACTGTACCCGCGAAAACCAATTCCTCAATTTCCTGCTCATGCAAGAAATCGAGTGTCTGCCCCCAATCTCCTATGCGAATGCATGCATCGGGGGCTGGTTTTCGATTAAAATTGGCGTGACCGTCCAAGGCGAGGAACAGACATTCTCGTCCACCTGCATAGCAGGTCTCCCGCAAGAGCCAGGGGAGGTCGCCGCCGCCCGCGACGATCGCAAGCTTAGGTGCCATGCTCCGTTCTGGGTTGGCAAATGGATCGGCTGGAGTCACGACGAATAAAATCAACAATCTCCATTACCGCTTGATTTTCTTTGTACATTTCAGAAACATCAATCAGACGCTCTGACATTGAACCTTCTTCAGCAAATAAAAGGCGATAGGCCTTCCGCAAATCAGCAATTTCGCTTCGGGAAAATCCACGCCGCCGAATTCCAACTACATTCAAGCCCGCTAATCGCGCACGATTTCCTAAAACTGAGCCGTAAGGAATAACATCCTGCTCTACTCCAGACATTCCACCAATCATGGCGTGGCAACCAATGCGGACAAATTGGTGTACAGCGCTTAATCCTCCAAGAACCGCATAATCCTCAACAACCACATGACCCGCTATTGTCGCGTTATTTGCAAAGATAACGTGATTTCCAACGTCGCCATCGTGCGCCACATGAGCGCCGACCATAAAGAGACAATTGTTACCAACCCTGGTCACCATCCCGCCGCCTTCGGTGCCCGGGTTCATCGTGACATTTTCACGAATGATGTTGTTGGCACCGATCTCAAGTGTGGATGGTTCACCCTGGTACTTCAAATCCTGAGGTTGATGACCGATAGAAGCGAACGGGTAAATGTGAGTATTTGCCCCTATTGACGTACGACCGTCTACAACTGCATGCGAAATTAGGCGACAACCATCAGCAAGAGATACATTGGGACCAACCGAACAAAACGCGCCGATTGATACATTTTCGCCGAGTTCTGCACCAGCTTCTATGACTGCGGTTGGATGAATTTCCGTCATACTTTTAGTGATCCATTATCATTGCCGCATAAGTTGCCTCGGCAACGACCGTATCGTTTACCTTGGCTTGCGAATTGAATTTCCACACATTGCCGCGACTGGCGTGTCGGCTAACATGAATTTTTAGCTGATCTCCTGGAGTCACGGGTTTACGAAACCGAGCGTTTTCAATCGACATAAAATAAACCAGCTTGCCTTCAGACGCCTCACCCAAAGTATTTATGACGAGAGCGGCTGATGTTTGCGCCATCGCTTCAATAATCAAAACGCCTGGAAAAATCGGATTTCCTGGGAAGTGGCCTTGGAAACAAGGCTCATTAACCGTCACATTCTTGATGCCTGTTGCGCTTTCACCAAGAACTATATCAACCATTCTATCAATCATTAAAAACGGATAACGGTGCGGAATGAGCTCCATAATCCGCTCAATACCGATTGCGCTAACGACGGATTCATTGTCGATACTATCCATCTTTATTAGCCTTCTTCTTTCCCATCGATCGCAACATCGCCGCTTGTTTTATCCACTGCCGCATGGGCACTGCGGGAGAACCAGAATACTTACCACCAGCAGCCAAATCGTTCATGACCCCAGATTGCGCGGCGATTTGAACGCCTTTTCCGATCTTAAGGTGTCCGGAAAATCCGACTTGTCCCCCAACGACAACAAAATCGTCCAATTGGGTACTACCAGAAATCCCTACCTGAGAAACAACAATACACCCGTCGCCAAGAATCACGTTGTGCCCGATTTGAACAAGGTTATCGATTCTACATCCCTGACCGATCACGGTATCCGCCGAACTCCCTCGATCAATTGTTGTATTAGCACCGATCTCGGTATTATTTCCAATTAGGACTCTACCCAGTTGTGGGACAGTAAAGTGCCCATCGCTGCCCGTCGCGAAGCCAAAACCGGCTTCGCCAATGCGCACTCCGGCAAAAAGTCGGACCTTTGATCCAATTATTGAATACTGCACCGTCGCAGCAGGGCCTATTCTACATTCGTCTCCAATAACGACCCCAGGACCTATGACAGCATTCGGTCCTATTTCACACTGTGAACCAATTTCAGCATTTGCCCCAATGACGACACCGGCAGAAACATGTGTCCCTTGCCCGATCTCAGCGGTGGCGTGAATAAATGAGTTTTCGTCACATAATTCGTCAGGTTTAGCCTCGGGATAAAATGCGGCAGCCACTTTAGCGTATGCCAGGTAAGGGTTCTCTGATAACAAAAGTGTCATCTCATCAGGTGCATTTTTAAAACGCTCCGGATGAATAATACATACCCCAGCTTCGCTCGTTGATAATGCCGAAAGGTAAAGAGGGTTATCAAGAAAACTGACGTCGTCTTTACCCGCGCTTTCTAGCGGAGCTACATCTTTAACCAATTTGTCACGGGCATGGCCCTCTGCAATTGCAGCACCGGAAACTTCCGATAATTGCTCAACAGTGAGCGGTCCGACTATTTCAAAAAATCGGGTATCCGGCATCTTCTATTTCTTCACCGGTGATCGCTTGCTCTTAGGCATTACAACCCTAACGTTTGGCAGTTTTTTGTTCAAACGTCGCGAAACCTCCTGCGTGATATCAAATCTCTGTTCGTAAAAGATTATCACTCGTTTCGGAACAACAAAATGCAAGGACCGTTCCTCGGCGAAATCCTTGGTAATTTCGCGTAAGTTCTTGTGAACCTGACGCATGGCATTTGCCAAAGCCCTGTCTAATTCTCTGTTTACTGTTTGAACCCGACGCTTAGTGTCATTTACTCGGCGTGCAAATGCTTTTCGTCTTTCTACGAATCCTTCGGGTAAAATTACTCTTTCCCGCTCCAGGTCTTGCTTTGCCTTAAGCAATTCAGCCTCGGAATTTTTAAAGATTTTCTGAAAATGCGCTTTAAGTTTCTTCATTTGCGGTCTTATAGAACGCGCTGCTACAGAAGAACGCAGTACCTTCTGAATATCGATGACTCCAATTGACGTGCTCTGCGAGAGTGCATCCTCAGAAGCGAAGATAAAAACACCAATTGTGATTAAAAAACTGACGCTCACGCTAACTGCAAGCTTCATATAATCCACCCTAAAATTTAACGCCAAAATCAAATCTAAAGACTTCCGTTTTATCGAAGTCCTCTTTTAGCAACGCTTTTGAGAAATCTAACAATATGGGGCCAAACGGAGATCTCCAAGATAGACCAAAGCCAACTGATGCCCTAAGCGATTTTTCATCAGTAATTGTGGCCAGGGTGGATTCCGAATTCGATAACGAACCGATGTCTGAAAACATTCTTCCCTTAACGCCAAATTCACTAGGCAAACCAATTGGGAAAGTTACCTGAGCGGACCCTCTGTAAAAGAATTTACCGCCTACAGAATCACCGGTAGTTTCATCTCTAGGCCCTGCACCCGCAACTGAAAACCCTCGCAGTGAAGGACCACCGAGGAAAAACCGATCAACGATCCGGATTTCTTTACCGAGCCCAATTATGTAACCGGCAGAGCCACCAATACTGCCTATAAATTTTTCTGTAATTGGAAAATATTTCGTCGCCTTCACATTTGTACGGATGTATTTTACGACTCCGCCGAGCCCCGCCAGAGCAGTATTAAACCGAGCGACCACCCCTTTTGTCGGAAGAAAAAGGTCGTCTCTACCGTCATAGGTTAGGATCTGAGAAATTTCTGACTTTACCGCCGCCCCTTCTTGTTCCTGAATAGCGAGCGATGCGATGGAGGCCACATCTGTTACTTCCTCTCGAGTAATACGGTATCGAAGCCGTTGCCGGAAAATATCGGAATATTCAAAGCCCAGACGTAATCCAGCACCAAAAGATTTGCGCTGGAAGGAACTCTCATCCTGTAAATCTTTTGTGGTTCGAAATAGATCAAAACCACCAGATAATTTTCGATCAAGAAAATATGGCTCGGTAAACTGAAGGTCGATCTCGCTGGATTCTGCGGCAATTGTCGTCTTCAATAAAAGGTCTTGGCCTTTGCCAAGAAGATTGCGTTCCCGGATGCCGACATTCCCTAAAAAACCATTTGTTGTTGAAAATCCAGCGCCAAATGAAATTTCACCTGTAGAGCGTTCTCTAACCTTAACCTGCAGAACGGTCTTGTCCGGTCGTGAACCCACTACATTCTTAACATCAACTTTTTCAAAGAATCCTAAATTCCGAATTTTCTTTCGGGCTCGCCGCGTCTTGGAAGCGTTGAATGCGTCACCCTCCACCAATACCATTTCACGACGAATTACCGAATCAATGGTGCGTACATTACCGGTTATATCAATACGTTCGACAAAGACCCGTGGCCCCTCTCGCACGCGAAAGGTTATGTCTATGACACGTTCTTTCTTTTTACGCTTTACGCGCGGCCGAATATCAACAAACGCATATCCGAGCGTACTGACAGCATCTGTCAGATTTAGAACGACATTTTTGACTACATCGGCGTTATACCAATCACCATTCTTGACTTTGATAAGGCCTTTCAATTGATCCGAACTAAGATCGCGTAACTTTGCGGCGACATCAATTTTTCCGAACCGATATCGTTCACCTTCTTCGATCGTAAACGTAATAAAAAAACCTTCCCGATTTGGTGCCAACTCCGCGATGGCTGATACGACGCGAAAATCTGCATAACCGTTGCTTAAATAAAAGCGTCGAAGGAGTTCTCGATCAAACGTCAAACGATCAGGATCATAAATGTCATCAGCAGTCAAAAATCTATACCAGGCGGTTTCCTTCGTTCGTACAACAGATCGTAAATCACTGTCGCTATATTTTACGTTTCCCACAAAACCAATGCGGCGAATTTCCGTGACCGGCCCTTCGGTGATTTCAAAAATCAAATCTACGCGATTTTGAGGAAGTTGGATTACTTTGGGCTCGACAGTTACTGCAAATCGACCATTGCGCCGGTAAACATCAATTAACCGTTGAACATCGTTTTGAACTCTAGAGCGGGTATAAACAATTCGAGGCCTCAGTTTGACTTCGTCCTCGAGGATGTCATTAGAAACCCGTTTGTTCCCCTCAAAGGCGATACGATTGATAATTGGATTCTCAACAACACGGACAACGATCGCGCTGCCTTCTCGGCGCACGATTACATCTGCAAATAGTCCTGTGGCAAATAACTTCTTAAGCGCTTCATCCAATGCCTGAGTAGTAATTTTCTGACCGGCACGTATCGGTACATATGACCTGACCGTATCTGGCTCAATACGCTGCGCGCCCTCCACGCGAATATCTATCGTACCGACGGATTGGGCATACAGGCGGGTATTTTCAGAAGACACCCCAACGATTATCGTTATGGCAGCCAGATAAATCAACAAACGAAGACGAAAAACCACAGGCCTAAAGACCCCTTAAGTTACTAAACCGACAACATAATCCACGAAACGCAGCTGCACCAGATCATTCCACGTAACGAAAACTGTTAAACACAAAATTAGGGCCAAACCAATATTCATACTAAGGCCCATCGCGCGTTCACTGACCGGACGCCCGCGCAACGCTTCGATACCATAAAATACTAGATGCCCGCCGTCTAAAAGAGGAATCGGGAACAAATTTATAAGCCCCAGATTGATGGAGAGAATAGCCGCAAACTGGATGATCATTATAATTCCGGCCTTGGCCATGTCACCAGAAATTTGGGCGATCCGAACTGGGCCTCCGAGCTCTTTTGCGTTTCGCTTGCCGCTAATAATTTGGCCCAAAGCGTCTAATATATTGCCGCTTAAAACCGCTGTTCTGACGGTTGCCTCCCATACAGCTGTGAAAGGATCATGCCGGATGAAAACCATATCCCCGCCAGACCGCGATACGCCCAATCGACCAATTGTTTGCTTTGAACCGAATTGAGTCACCTCCACCGCTTTGGGCACGACGATTAGTGTGATCTCCTTTCCGCCTCGCACGACAACCATGGAAAGTCTTCGATCAGGAGACAATTGAACAATTCTACGAACTTGCTCAAATCGTTTGATCTTAGTTGAATCTATTTTAACAAAAATATCGCCGGGCTTTAGGCCAGCTTCCTCAGCCGCACTGCCCGCGACAATCTTACCAACATCCGCTGGCGTATAGGGCTGACCGACGATACTAAACAGCCCAGCCAAAAGAACGATTGCAAATATGAAATTTGCTAAAGGACCCGCGAAAACGATCCACGCTCGCTGACGCAGTGATTTGTTATAAAAGGAGACTTCAACGTCATTTTGAGAATGTGTTGCTTCACCTAAATGATTGTCTGGAGGCTGTTCGCCGAACATACGGACATATCCACCAAATGGAATTGCACTAAATTTCCAACGCGTACCTGATTTTCCGGTAAATCCAAAAATTTCCGACCCAAATCCAATTGAAAAAACTTCTACTCTAACGCCACAACGCCTGGCAGCCAGGTAATGGCCCAATTCATGGACAAATACCAAAACAGTGAGCACTAAAATAAAAGGAAGAACGTAGTTCCATATTGCGGCTAGAAATTCCATAAATACAACCTCAAACCACTACTGTTGAACATGTAGAGACTTCCTCTGCCGCTTTGGCCCGCGCTTCATTGTCTACTGAAATAACATCTTCCAAAGAATCAGCGGTAATCCCTGATAATTTCCCCAGCGTGTTCTCGACAGTGCGAGCTATATCTAAAAATTTAATTTTTTGTTGAAGGAAGGCCGCAACGGCAATTTCATTCGCGGCGTTCAACACTGTCGGCGCAGCGCCACCATCACGTAACGACTGCCGCGCTAATTCTATTGCCGGAAAGCGGACCGCGTCTGGTTTCTCAAAACTCAGAGTGCCCACAGACGCCAAATCCAACTTAGGACTTGGCGCAGGGATCCTGGCCGGCCAGCCGAGTGCATAAGCTATCGGCGTCCGCATGTCAGGTGACCCTAATTGCGCCAACACCGACCCGTCCACATAAGCGACAAGACTATGGACAATTGATTGAACGTGGACCAGGACATCGATCCGCTCTTCTTCCATTGCAAACAAATAGTGCGCTTCAATAAGCTCCAGTCCCTTATTCATCATCGTGGCTGAATCTACTGAGATCTTTGCGCCCATATCCCAGTTAGGGTGGGCAATCGCTTCAGTTGGCGTTGCCTTAGCCATCTTCGCCAACGTCGCGTTCCAAAATGGTCCACCTGACGCCGTCAGGATAATTTTTTCGATCGCGGGCCGTTGGTCAAAGTCAAACACCTGAAATATGGCGTTGTGTTCCGAATCCACAGGCAATAACGTTGCGCCAGAGGCAGCAATTTCAGACAGCATCAAATCTCCGGCGCAAACCAAACATTCTTTATTTGCGAGAGCTATAGAAATGCCGCGCCTGACCGCGGTGAGGGTAGGTTCAAGCCCTGCGGCGCCGACGATCGCCGCCATCACCCAATCGGCAGGACGGGAAGCCGCTTCAATAACAGCTGAAGCACCAGCCCCCGCCTCAATTGACGTACCGCTTAAGGCTTCCTTCAAAGCCGGGTACAAACTTTCATCTGCAATGACAGCGAACCGGGCATTCGTTTTCCGAGCCTGAGTCGCCAGCAAATCGACGTTCTTGTTGGCCGTCAGGGCTTCAACTTCGTAGGCCTCAGGATTCCGCTGAATCAAATCAAGCGTATTACAACCAATTGAACCAGTTGATCCTAGGATCGTAATTTTTCTCGGCTTTGGGGCAAGCGAGCGCTCATTCAGCACCATAGAGAAATATCTCTTTGGGTCATTGCCAATAATAAGGCAACAATTGGAGTTGCCCCCAAAAATCCGTCCATTCTGTCCAGAAGCCCCCCGTGTCCCGGTATCAAATTACCAGTATCTTTTGCACCGAACCTCCGTTTAACAACAGACACACCCAGATCTCCCAATTGAGCAAGAACAGCCGTGCCCCCACCAATGATTGCTAACACAAAGATGCTACCGATATCCGTCCAGGAAGACCAGATACTGCTCCATAAGGCTGCTCCGAGCATCCCCCCCGCCAAACCTGACCATGTCTTATTGGGGCTAATAGAGGGCGCTAATTTCGGACCTCCAAGAGCTCGACCAGTGAAGAGAGCGCATACGTCTGTCATCCAGACGGTTAACATCAACCAAACAACAAACAGAAAGCCACTTTGCCCTTCTGCCCTTAACCAGACCAAGGCAATGCCGGAACATCCGATGGAAACTATACCCGAAACAACCCAGACGCTCGAAATACCTATGTGGCGTCTTACAAGGAGCCAAACAAGTATAGCGCCTACCATTAAAACCGTCACAGCCCACGAAACAGCCAATAAAAATGACACAATGATTGCGGCAGTAACGATGCCAACAGCAAGGTAACCTATACCGTCAATTTTACCATTATTGCAAAGTTGCCGCCATTCGCCTGTCATAATTCCCATAACGATCACGGCAAAACAGACGAAATACAAACCGCCTAGATAAACTAGGCCAAGAACAATTGGGGCAAGGAAAAGTGCAGACAGGACACGGGATTTCACAACTTTATGCTTTAACCCGCAGCGCCGTAGCGTCGCTCACGACGATGATATTCATTTATTGCTTCCCGAAGATCATCGTCGGAAAAATCTGGCCATAATGTATCGACAAAAATAAATTCAGCATACGCGACCTGCCAAAGCAAAAAATTACTAATGCGCTGCTCACCACTAGTTCGGATAACAAGATCAGGGTCAGGCATACCTGCCGTTTCCAAATGTTTCATAAACACGGTTTCATCAATCTCGGAAACGTCCAATTCACCCGCCTCAACTTGTCTTGCAACGCTTTGGGCGGCCGCCGTGATTTCCTGACGTGCTCCATAGCTCAGAGCGACAACCAGATTTAGATTGGTATTACCTTTTGTTTGCTCTTCAGCTTCTTCAATCAAGGAAACGATATCATCCGGGAGTAACGTCCTATGGCCAATAAAAAGAACCTGTACACCTTGCTGATCAAGATCTTTGATTTCCTGACGCAAATAGAGGCGCAACAACCCCATAAGAGACCTAATTTCAGCCGCCGGCCTTTTCCAATTTTCGATTGAGAACGCGTACAGGGTCAAATACTCGACACCCAGCGCGATGCTGCCCTTAACGACCTTTCTCACCGCCTCCATTCCGCGAAGGTGTCCGTCTATTCTCGGACGACCACGTCCCTTCGCCCACCGTCTATTTCCATCCATGATGATCCCAACATGGACTGGGGGCGGAAGTGACGTTTCCAGTAATGATGAAACCAGCTTCATGGCATCATACCTTCATTATTTCTGTTTCTTTTGATGCCAACGCTTCGTCAATTTCTTTGATAAACCCATCAGTAAGTTTTTGCAGGTCATCTCCCCAGGCTCGTTGTTCATCCTTAGAAATTTCTCCATCTTTTTCTTGCCGCTTCAGTTTATCCATACCATCTCGGCGAATATTACGCACGGCGACCCGCCCCTGCTCGCAATATTTATGAGCTATCTTTGTCAACTCGATGCGCCGCTCTTCGCTGAGCTGTGGAATTGGAACTCGGACCGAATTCCCTTCTTTCGACGGGTTTAATCCGAGCCCAGAATCACGAATAGCTTTTTCAACAGAAGCAACCAGTCCCTGATCCCATACTTGTACGGAAATCATTCGTGAATCAGTGACATTAACTGTTCCGACCTGGTTCATCGGCATACTCGAGCCATAGGCGTCTACCATGACGGGCTCCAAAAGAGCCGATGACGCACGACCTGTTCTAAGGCCCCCAAATTCGCCCATCAATACGTCGAGAGCGCCCTGCATTCGACGTTTAACATCATCAAGATCCGGATCAGCCATTTTTATCCATCCTTACGTATAACCGTAAAACGACCTTGCCCTTTTGCAACATTCGCAAATTCGCCCAAGCTGTGAAGCGAAAAGACAAGAATGGGAATATCGTTTTCACGTGACAACGAAATCGCAGACGCGTCCATCACCTTTAAATCCTGGGTCAGTACGTCGTGATAGCTTAAACTATCGTAGCGAACAGCATCCGCAACTTTATGCGGATCCGCAGAATAGACACCATCTACCTGTGTTCCCTTGAAAAGGGCATCACAGCCCATCTCAACAGCTCTTAACGCAGCGGCGGTATCTGTCGTAAAATATGGGCTACCAGTACCGGCTGCAAAGATTACGACCCGACCTTTTTCCATGTGCCGGTTGGCCTTACGACGAATGTACGGTTCACATACCGTCGACATTGGAATTGCTGATTGAACCCGGGTATGCACACCGATGCGCTCCAAAGCGCCCTGCATCGCCAACGCGTTAATCACGGTTGCAAGCATTCCCATATAATCAGCGGTGCCACGCTCCAGACCTTGGCTGGCAGCTTCAATACCTCTGAAGATATTGCCCCCGCCGATGACTAGGCAAACTTCACACCCGAGGTCTAAAACACTCTTTACTTCGCCAGCAATCCGGCCGACCGTCTCTGTCTCCAGGCCAAATTCGCGCCCTCCCATCAAGGCTTCGCCAGACAGCTTTAGTAATACCCGACGATATTTTAAGTCTTCTGACACCGCGTTCATTGACTGCCCCGTGACAAGGTTATGGCTGATATTAACTTGAAATTATAAGGTCTTTTAACCCTGCACCGCGGCTGCAACCTCTGCCGCAAAATCGCTTTCTTCCTTTTCAACACCTTCACCGAGCACATACCGAACGAAGCCTTTAAGCGTAACTGGTGCTCCTGCGTCTTGTCCGGCTTGCTCTAATGTTTTTGAAATCTTAGATTCGCCATCGATTACCGAAACCTGCTCGAGAAGAACCGTTTCTTCATAGAACTTGCGAAGACGACCTTCGACCATTTTTGCAATAATTTCTTCTGGTTTACCGGAATCTTTGGCCTGGTCAGTCAAAATAGTACGTTCCCGTTCCAGCTCAGCCTGATCAACTTCATCGACCGTAGCCCAACGCGGCGAAGCAGCAGCAACATGCATCGCTAATTGTTTCCCAACACCCTCAAGAACAGCAACATCGCCCTTAGATTCTAAGGCAACCAAGACTGCAATTCTACCTAAACCAGGGGCTGTTGCATTATGAACGTAACTACTCACAACACCGCTAGAAACAGAAAGAGATTGAGCCCGGCGTAAATTCATGTTCTCGCCGATCGTTGAAATCAGAGAGGTCAAGGTATCTTGAACTGTCGAGCCGTTACCAAAATCAGCATTTAAAATAGCGTCGGTATCCTCGCCCTTATCGAGCGCGATTCCTGCTACAGTCGAAACAAACGACTGAAACTCTGAATTTCTGGAAACGAAATCAGTCTCCGCATTAACTTCGATAGCGGCACCAGCATTGCCGGAAGCATTAACAGCAACAAGACCTTCGGCTGCAACTCTACTCGCCTTCTTTGCTGCTGCCGCTAAACCGGATTTACGCAACCAATCGACTGCTGCCTCAACGTTACCATCGGTTTCCGAAAGAGCCTTTTTGCAATCCATCATGCCTGCGCCAGTTTTTTCTCGCAGGTCCTTAACCAGCGAAGCCGTAATCTGTGCCATGACGTCGTCCTTGAATTAAGTAAAAATCATTTAAAACTTCACTACTAGCTTGCCGTAGCTTGACCTTCTTCAACAACTGGCGTCTCAGTCGTCGCTTCTGCAGCGGGAAGCTCTGCAACGGGAACTTCTTCAGCTACCGGCAAATTCGCTTCCGCACCCAGATCGGTTCCAGCGGCAATTGCTTCCTGTTGAAGACCATCGAGCACTGCATCTGCGACCAATCCGCAATAGAGAGCAATCGACCTAATAGCGTCATCATTACCAGGAATTGGATATGTAATCCCCGCAGGGCTGCAGTTGCTATCAAGTACAGCAATCACCGGAATACCCAGCTTTTGTGCTTCTTTGATTGCAATACTTTCCTTATTTGTATCGATGACGAAGAGAATATC
>CAJJCG010000012.1 GCA_905182615.1 Alphaproteobacteria bacterium UBA2964
CCGGACAGCCAATGTCTCGAGCCCGGCAGCAGCCAACAGCGAAACCGCGCAATCTTCCCGACGTGGCAGCACAAGGGTCAACGCTCCTGGCCAGCAGGTTGCAGTAAGGATTCTGGCGCGGTCATCAAAAACCACTAGCTGTTCGGCAGCTTCAAGGGAGGCGACATGGATGATCAGTGGGTTGAAAGACGGGCGATCTTTTGCGGCATAGATCGCGGCAATCGCGTCAGCGTTGGTCGCATCAGCGCCAAGCCCGTAAACGGTTTCAGTTGGGAAGGCGACTAGTCGCCCGGCCTGAATACATTCTGCCGCTCTCTGAAGGACTTCTTCCGCTATAGGTTCGTTTGTTGGGTCGGACATGACGTTTCAGCCTTTATTGCCGTAGGCGATGAACTCCGGGTTCAAGAATTTGGGTTTGCCGTAACGCATGTCATTGCCATCGAGTGTACATACGCTGCCACCGGCGGCATTCAAGACGGCATGTCCGGCAGCAATATCCCACTCGCAAGTAGGTCCGTAGCGCGGGTAGATATCGGCTTCACCACAGGCGACGATACAAAACTTTATCGAGCTGCCCGATACGACGACATCCCCTAATGCGTAGCCCGTGAGGAGTGCCTGCATTTTGTCTTTGTTGCCATGTGACCGGCTGGCCGTCGCGATGACGTTTTGGTCCGGTATTCGCCGAGCGGCGATGGATTGCGGAGGCTGATTGCCAATGCGTCTAATGGCAGTTCCAGGCCCGTCTGCTGCATAAGATGTATCTAGGGCCGGAGCAAGTACGACGCCCATTGTTGGGGATAGGTTTTCGATCAGCGCAATGTTGACGGTGAATTCGTCTCGATGCGCGATAAATTCTTTAGTGCCGTCAAGTGGGTCGACTAACCAGTAGGGTTGATCACCGACTTCAACGATTTTTCCGGCGGCAGTTTCTTCCTCGGCGACAATAGGAATGTCGGGTGTCAGCTTGCGGAGGCCGGCGAGGATAATTTCTTCTGCGGCCTCGTCTGCGGCAGTTACGGGAGAGGAGTCGGCCTTTTGCCGAACCTGCATGTCGCCACGGTAGATCTTCATGATCTCGGCCCCTGCCAAATCGGCGAGGACGACGATTTCAGAAAGGAGTTTGCTGCGATTGGGAAATGTCATGTTGGCTTAAACGCTTTCTTGCCAGCATCCGGCCAGGCACATGGGCCGCCGGATTCTCTGATAGCATCTTCCAGAGAGGCCTCTGGATCCCAGGATCGAGCGACAAATCTCATGTTTGTAACGCCATCCGATAGATCAGAGGCCAACCAGCACATTGGCGCCTGCATGACCTCTGGCTGAGTTAGCTTTGTCCGGTCAAATGGAGCATTCTCGGGAATAAAGTCGGTATTCACCGGCCCACCGGGAACCAGTACATTGGCTGTAACACCGGTGCCTTCGAGGTCTTTGGACCACACTGACGTTGCCGCTTCTAGGGCAGCTTTTGACGGTCCGTAAGGCGTGTAGCCGCGTGTTGTCATGGTGTCGAGACTGGTGGTGACATTAACGATGCGGCCCCAGCCCTTTTCGATCATATAGGGCGTAACGCAGCGAGCGAGAAGAAACGGGCCATTCCAGTTGACGTTCATCAACGCGTTGAAACGGTCGATATCGGCATTCCAGAATTTTAGATTATCGTTCCAGTAATCATCCTTGAGCGTTGCCATACCGAGCCCTGCGGCATTGACCAGGATATCCGCAGAGTTAAAGGCGTCAATGGTCTCCTGAACCGCCGACATACAATGGTCGATTTTGGTGATGTCTCGCACCAGCGGGATAGCGCATTCGGAGTCACCAATCGCGGCAGCCTCCTCAACAACCTTATCGACATTTTCCTGACGAACATCGAACACGGCGATTTTGGCGCCTTTTTCGACCAGCGCCAAAGCTATTGCCCGACCCATGCCACCGCCGCCACCGGCAACGATAGCAACTTTACCCGTCAGATTGATGTCCGTCACAGGATTTCCTTTAGTCTGAGGGTACCTGCGTTAGCGTGGGATATCCTTGCCATGTGCTGTTACTGGCTGACCAACCGATGCTGCATCGGCAAGGCTTGGCCATGCAGCTGGGGCACCAGCAGATTTAACGTTATCTTCGTCCGAGGCTTCAGTGTCCCAGTTGCGGGCGAGGAAGCGCATCGAGTTAATCCCGTCTGATGCATTGGAAGCCAGCCAGCAAGCGGGCGGCCCCATTACAACGGGCTGAACCAGATTTTCCCGCGCGTAGGGTGATTCATTCGGCACCATCGGCGTATCAGCCGCGCCGCCGGGGACCAGAACGTTACACGTGACACCGGAATCCTTGAAATCATCAGCCCAGGCGTTGCTTGCCGCTTCCAACGAAGCCTTTGATTGGCCGTAAGGCATATTGCCGCCCCGGATCATGGTGTTCATGCTGGTCGTTACATTAACGACGCGGCCCCATTTTTGTTCAATCAAATGAGGGGCTGCAGCGCGGGCCATCAGGAAGGCGCCACGAACGTTGACGTCCATCAGACGTTGCCACTTGTCCGGGTCAGCCTCCCAAAAATACAGCCGGTTGTCCCAGTAATCGACGCGCAAGGTTGGCATGCCAAGCCCAGCACAATTGATAAGGACGTGAAGCCCACCGAGATCTTTGATGGCTGTCGCGATAGCATTATCTGCATCGGCGACGCTGGTGATATCGGTTTTGATCGGCGTGAAGCTGCCTTTTGTCATGGTTGCGGTTTCAGCCATGCCGTCGACATTGACATCAATACCGGCGACCGTCGCGCCAGACTCTGCTAGTGCTAGTGTCATTGCGCGGCCTAATCCGCTGCCAGCACCTGTGACCATGACGACTTTTCCGCTTAAATCTCTGTTAGCCATTTTTTCTCTCCCTGAGTTGTTGTTGGCGCGAGAATAATCCTCACGGTGGATGGCTACAACCCGCAGACAGCCGCTTCTTGCGAATCTTTCCGGGCGGTAATGTAGCAGTATGTGTGGACGTTTCTCGATCACGACGGCACCAGAGGCCATGCGGACAATTTTCGATTATGAAAATATCCCCAATCTTGAGCCTCGGTTTAATGTTGCGCCTACCCAACCGATTATCACCATTAGAATGACGGGTACCGGAACGAGGACACTGGCGATGTCCCGCTGGGGCCTTATTCCGAGCTGGTCGAAGGATGGTACTGCCGCCGCGAAAATGATCAACGCTCGGGGGGAGACGCTATCGGAGAAGCCAAGTTTTCGGGTAGCTTTACAGCAACGCCGTTGTTTGATTCCGGCGGACGGGTTTTACGAATGGCGAATGGAAAACGGCAAGAAGCAGCCCTTCCGTATTGGGATGAAGTGCGGCGTTGTCTTTGCCTTTGCCGGTTTGTGGGAAAGCTGGCTGGCCAAGCAAGATGGTTACGGGTACGAAGAAGGCGATCTGGTTGAGACCGTGACGATTGTGACGACCGATGCCAATGACAAGTTGCGGCCAATCCACCACCGGATGCCGGTTATTCTGCCACCGGAGAATTATACCGCGTGGCTTGATCCGGCAAATGATGTGGCTAACTGCGAGAAACTTCTCAAACCATATCCGGTTGATCCGATGGCATTCTATCGCGTTGGGGTTTTCGTCAATAATGCGCGCAATGACGATGCGCGGTGTATCGAGCCGCTAAAAGTAGCAAACGGTGGATAAAGTTACAAAAAAGCCCTTAAAAGGCCGAAAAATAAACAGTTTTCCACAGGAACCTTTGATTTATGCTGAAAAATTAGTTTGCAACCGTAATTTGACTATATATGGTGGTGGTGCTGTCACGGGGACACGATATATAGCAATAGAAGGACGGCGTTAAATGCAATGGACACCAGAACGCGTTGAAGTTCTGACTCGCCTGTGGGCCGAAGGCCTGTCGGCACGTCAGATAGCCGCGAAGCTTGGGGGAGTTACGCGGAATGCTGTTATTGGTAAGGCACATCGGCTGAATTTACAGCGCGGTGCACCAGTACCTGAACCACCGCCAATACCGGAACCGGTCATTCGTGAAGAACCGCCAGTGGCGCTTGGTCCCGACGTTAAGTCGTGGATGTGCCGCCAGCAAACGGAAGAGCCAGGACGTCACGGCCTTCATATTTGTGGCAAGACGGCGCAGCCGGGTCGCCCTTATTGTGCGGAGCACATTACGGCCTCTTATGTACAACGGAAACGTACGGCTGCTTAGCTGGGCATAAGAACTTTTATGGAAACGGCGGTGCATTGCACCGCCGTTTCTATTTGTGCAGAACTCCTTTAGTTAAAAGGGGTATTCCGGACCGCACTTCCGCGCACCCGGTTGAGGGCGATCTGTGACACAACCGGAAAACCAGACAGAGCCTGAAGAGGCCGGGCCGCTATGGAAGCGGTTGCTGTTGAATCCTTATGTTACGGTTTCCTTTGCGATGTTCTGTTGGGCGACGACAACTGTCGTGGTGCGCTATGTGCGGGACGATGCGCCGCCGATGGCGTTATCTTTCTGGCGGCTGGTTTTTGCTTTCCTGATCCTGCTCCCCATTACCTATCCCAGAATCCGCAGGCAAATCGTTCTCGTAAAAGAGAACTGGAAGACCCTCGCCTTACTCGCGATGCTTCTATGGTTTGGCGGGAATGCGCTATTGTTCCTGTCGCTGCAGTACACGATTGCGATTAACGCCGCCGTCATCAACTCTGTTGAACCGGTCATTATTGTCTTTTTGGCCTGGTTGTTGTTTCGTGATCAATTCACCGGTCGTCAGGCGTTGGGGGCGGCTTTGTCACTCGGGGGTGTCTTGGTTCTGATTGCAGCCGGCTCGATCGACCGGCTTTTGAAGCTCGACTTCAACCTCGGCGATATTATCGTGTTTGTCGCTTATATCGCCTGGGGTTTTTATGCGGTGCTTATTCGAAAATTGCCGCGAGAGATGGATTCACTCGTTGTCGTCACCTTGTTACTCGGCTTTGGCATCCCGATGTTGCTGGGGCCGTATCTCGTGGAAAGCTTTTATTTTAGGGCGATGCCGTTTAACGCTCAGAACTTTGGCACCATAGCGTATCTCGGAATATTCTCTGGTGCGATTTCGATGGTAGCTTGGAATTACGGGATCAAGACAATGGGGCCGATACGCGCCAGCCAGTTCCTGCATTTGATTCCGGCCTTTACTGTTGTGTTGGCGATCATGCTCTTGGACGAGACGCTGCAGGGCTATCATTTTGCAGGTATTGTCTTGATCGCCATTGGAATTTTCCTCGCTTCACGTGCCCCGAAATAGTCCAGCTTTCTGCGGTTTCCCTAATCATTTTCGGGGGTGACCGCGTCAGGTGGTTGCGCTACAAATAGTTTCAAATATAGAAATAAAATAGATAGGGAGTTTGGCGGAAAATGAGTGTAGAAGCCCGCTTTCGCCTGGGTGTTGATGTTGGTGGCACCCATACGGATCTTGTTCTGCTGGATGTCGAAACCGGCGAATTTGCAGTCGAAAAGGTGTCTAGTACACCTCACAACCCCGCCATCGGGGTTCTCAATGGGGTGAACAATTTCGTCGCCAAGGGAACGCCGCCTGATGAGATCGGGTTCTTTTCGCATGGTACAACAATTACCACCAATGCCTTGCTTGAGATGCGGGGCGCCAAGGTTGGTCTGATGATCACTGATGGCTATCGCGCCGTGCAGGAGATCCAGAGCCAGGGACGCGACGGTAATCCGTTCGACTATTTCTATGATAAACCGGTGCATCTCGCGCCGCAGAGCATGACCCGGGAAGTTCCCGGGCGGATCGATTGGGAAGGCGCTGAAGTCACGCCGTTGGATGTAGACGTCGTGCGGACGCATGCCCGTTCCCTGATGGAATCCGGCGCTAATTCTATTGCCATTTGCTATCTGTTTTCCTACGCTAATTCGGGTCATGAGGAACGCAGCCGCGAGATTATCCTTGAGGAATTCCCGGACGCCCACGTTTCGTTGTCGTCAGAAGTTCTACCTCGTATTCGCGAATGGCCACGCCTATCGACGACGCTTCTGAACGCCTATCTCGGTCCGGTGTTAGTTGATTATATTGGTGATCTCAATAAAGGGCTGGATGATGGTGGCGTAACGACGCAGCAACGCTTTCTCA
The DNA here is from genome assembly GCA_905182615.1 of Alphaproteobacteria bacterium UBA2964. GTDB lineage: Bacteria > Pseudomonadota > Alphaproteobacteria > MPNO01 > UBA2964 > UBA2964. The sequence goes on from CAJJCG010000012.1 coordinate 6,117, forward strand.
TGCAGTCCAATGGTGGCGTGATGCCGTTTTCTGCAGCGGTGCAAGGGGGCAAGACAGTTTACACCTTGTTCTCAGGCCCTGCGGCTGGTGCCCAAGCGGGTGCTTATCTTTCCGGTGAGGATGCTATGAAAGGCATCGTGACACTCGATATGGGCGGCACGTCGGCGGATATCGCCTTTATTGAAGGCGGCGAACCTCTGGAAGTGACCGAGGTGACGGTTGCCCGTCGTCCGATGGGTGTTCCGGCGCTTGATCTGACGACGATCTCCGCCGGTGGCGGGTCTATTGCCTGGATCGACCGGGGTGGTTTCCTCTGTGTCGGCCCACAGAGTGCTGGCGCTGCGCCGGGGCCGGCTTGCTACGGTCAGGGTGGCGAAGATCCGGCTGTGACAGATGCTGATATTGCCTTGGGTTATCTTAATCCGGGCTATTTCCTTGGCGGTTCCCAGACGCTCGATAAAGAAGCCTCTGAAAAGGCCTTGGAAGAAAAAATCGCTAAACCGCTCGGCATGTCTATCCGCGAAGCCGCGGCCGGCATCCGCCGGATTGTTGATTTACGGATGGCTGACGAGGTTAAAGTTTTTGGCGCCAAGCGTGGTGTGGATCCCCAAGATTTTTGCCTGTTGCCCTTTGGCGGTGCCGGTGCTGTCCACGCTGCGTCAGTGGCAGAAGAACTTGGTATGACCCGCATCTTCGTGCCGCCGCGTCCCGGAGCATTTTCAGCACTGGGCCTGCTTTGTACCGACATTGTCCATGACTATGTTCGCTCAGAATTACGCCCTATGGAGCTGGTACCCCCTGAGCACGCCGAGGAAGTATTTCAGGAACTGGAAGCGCGCGGGGTTACTGAACTTAAAGAGGAGGGGATCGCCCCCGGTGGCGCTCGGTTCGAGCGCGAGCTTGATGTTCGTTATACCGGGCAGGGCTATGAGCTTCGCGTGTCGCTCGATGGTCTTGGTGGCTCTGATGGTCTTTCGGCCGATGATATGGACGCGGCCCGTAATCGATTTGATGATTATCATGAGAAAATTCATGGTCATGCCGCCAAGGACCGGTCGGTGGAGATCGTCAGCTATCGCGTTCGCTTGCGGGTGGCGGTACCAAAATACGAACCAGTACCGGTCGGCGATGTAACGGAAGCGCCAGCGCCAGCGGCGTCTGTAAAGGGAACGCGGATTGTGTATTTCACTGCCGATGAGGCGACTGAAACAATGCTTTACGAGCGTGACGCACTGCCCATTGGTGCCCGCATCGATGGCCCCGCTATTGTTGAGCAGTTTGATTCAACCATCGTTGTGCCACAAAGCTGGGTTGGTCGGGTCGATGGTTTTGGAAACCTCATCCTGAGCAGGGAGAGATAAGATGGATCCCGTAACAGTACAGATACTCCGCAATAAGGTTTCGAGCCTTGTCGATGAAATGCACTATCATTTCTACCGCTCGGGCTATTCGACCATTATTCGTGAATCGCGTGATTTTAGCTGCGTTATTCTTGACCCGCGTGGACGGCTTATCATTCCGCCGCCGATGTTTTTCCACGGCATCGCCTATCGAACATTCATTGAAAACCTTTTTAAGAATTACGAAATGGAAGAGATTGAAGACGGTGATGTCTTCGTTTCCAATCATCCCTATGAAGCGGGCATGCCGCATGTTTCGGATATGGGCTTCGTGGCGCCGATCTTTTCGGAAGGTAATCTCGTTGGGTTTTCGGCATCGATTGCCCATAAAGCAGATGTTGGCGGGACGAACCCCGGCAGTACCTCAGCTAACTCGACCGAGCTCTATCACGAAGGACTTTTACTGCCGCCGATCAAGTTCCATCGCGCCGGAGAACCAGACCCAGATATCATGCGGGTAATCCTCGGCAATAGCCGGCACCCTGATCTCGTACGAGGAGATATTCTTGCCCAGGTCGCGGCGACCAATATGGGTGTCGAGCGGATGAAGGAAAACGCCGATCGCTTTGGTGCCGATACGGTTATTGGGGCGTTCAATGCGATCCTCGATGGTGCCGCGGAGGAGTTGCGCAAAGCCATTGCCTTGCTGCCAGACGGTACGTCGTCGGCTGAGGGATTCATGGATGATGATGGTGTTGATCGCGATACGCCGGTTAAGTTCGCGGTAACGATCACCATTGAGGGTGATAAAGCGATCTTCGATTATTCAAATAGCGGACCGCAGACGCGGGGTCCTGTTAATCTGCGCCCTGCGATGGTTGAAGCCTGCACGTTCTATTGTCTAGTCGGTGCCTTGGGGCCACATGAATTACATTACAATGGCGGCATGGCCGATGTGGTGGAAATGAAGTTTGCACCGAATACGGTGACTAATGCGTCGTCACCGGCGCCGGTGTCTTCCTATCAGAAGGCCAACCTTCGCCTGGTTGATGTGATCCTAGACGCGATGTCGGAATTTACCCCAACGCGGGCGATTGCTGGGTCGGGCTCGTCGGGCTCGTTGTTGATTTCGTGGCAGGGCGGCGGCCGACCGGGGCATTCGACCATGCAGTATGAAATCATGGGTTCTGCCTATGGTGGCGGGTATGGTCATGATGGTTGTTCTATGACGGCGACCCATCTGTCGAATTTGCACATCACGCCGATTGAAATTCTGGAATCGGAGTATCCCTGCCGGGTAACCGAGATGTCGGTTATTCCCGATTCAGGCGGTGCCGGTGAGTTCCGCGGTGGCGTGATATTTCGACGACGCTACGAACTGTTGCAGGATGCCACTGTTGTTCGCCGTTACGAGCGTGCCAAGTTCCCGGCGAGTGGTGTCGAAGGTGGCAAAAACGGGCAGGCCAGCAAGTTTATTAAGATCAATCATAACGGCTCTGAGACAGCACTTGAAGCGGCTGGTAAGTATGAGATGAGTGCCGGTGAAGGCTTCTATATGGAAAAAGCCGGCGGCGGCGGATTTGGTGATCCAGCCAAACGTGATCCAGAATCGATCAAACGTGATATCGCTGAAGGCTATATAACGTCAGAAGGTGCCAAGCGCGATTATGGCTTTGATGGTTAGTCGGTAGCTTTGAAACAAAAAAAGGCCAGGAACTTCCTGGCCTTTTTCGTATTCAATCTCAGTACATTTTTTGCATTTACATTACTTGTTGGGGAAAATGTGCGCTCTAGCTTTTGCGACGGCTTCTGGTGACATTTTTAGAGCACCATTTACAATTTTCTGAATGGCTGCACCTTTTAGAGGTGTCACAGGCAGCCGTTTTGATTTCGCATCTTTTGTAAATTTAGAGCTAGTGACAGTGTTCCAAAATGCCGTCCGCATTACCTTGATTTGTTTAGCCGATACGCCAGGGGGGTAAGCAAGCCCTCTGCCGATTACCGCTGCTGTCGAGAGCATTGCTGCGGCAGCTTTATCATCCGCCGTCTTGGCTAAATCGGTAAGCAGTGGGAGGTTTGGTAGGTCAGGTTCTTTGGTGTTGCCGACTTGCGCGAGCTTGATCATAAAACATTTGCTTCCGCAATCCATGAACCAATCTCTTCTGTTTTTCGTCCAAGAAACCCATGAGTTGGACATGCCGGCAGTTTCGCCCTGCTCGACTGACATCGAGGTTCTTTTGGACCCCTTGTAACCTGTAACAATTTTGAATTTGGTACCCAAAAGACCATTCATCATTTGAGGAACAAGAAATGTTGGTGAACCTTTACCAGTGGATGCCACAATAACCTGTTTGCTCTTCAATTCGTTTAGAGATTTGACACCGCTATCAGCTCTAACGGCCATGACTTGATTCGCGCCAAACACTCTTCCCAACCAAGTGAATTGGTTTGTTTTGTATTTCATTTTTTTAGGTCGCAACAATTGTGAAACAACAATCATCTCGGGAGGCATTAGAACAAACGCGCCATTTTTTGGCATTGCGTTATAAGCGTAGTTAGTTGCCTTCGATCCGCCTGCTCCAGGCATATGCTGAACGACAACTGTTGGGTTGCCCGGTATATTATCTTTCAAGTGGCGCGATAAAAGCATTGATGTTTGCCCGTAGGTACCACCAGCACCATAACCGACCAATATTGTAACTCTATCTTGATCTTGTGCACTGGAACTAGTTGCCCCAATTGCCAGCATGCCTGCGAAGGCAAGCGATCCAATAATAATTTTCTTCATAAATCTCTCCATTTTTAGGAACCTTAAAACATCTGCCGATAGAATTAAGGAAAGAACAGAACCTACGCACGAGTTTGTATTTTTACCATACTTATATTTTGACAATACAGGAGCGGTTTAATTTATCCCGTAAAGACGCTTTGCGTTATCATCTAGGATTTTGTCAGCTGCCTGAGGTGCGACCTTTCCATCGCTACGCAATTTACGTAGTGCCTCTATTTCAGTGGATGTATCGCTATGTCCATAATCGGTGCCAACAACGATGTTGTCGTCACCCACGGAATCAAGAATGTAATCCAAATCATCGGTTACTTGGCAGGCGATGAACATGTTGTTGTCGCCAAGCGGGTCTGAAGATAGTTCGCGCCCAAGCCGGTTGATCCGGAGCTCTAAGTCATTCAATGCGTAGGGCACCCATTGCGCGCTCAGTTCAATAAACCCCCAGCGAACTTTAGGGAATTTACTGGGAATGTTGTTAAACAGCAGGTCATGGAAGCTGCCTACGCCAGTCAGTTTAAACCGGTTAAAGCCGGGGTCTGTCCGGTAGGCTTCGTGAATCGTGAAGCTGGCGATCCCGGAATGGAGGCATATCGGCATATCGAACTCTTCTGCCATTTCATAGAGCGGATAAAAATACGGATCTGAGGGGAGGCGGTCAGTCTCCATCGCACGAACGAAGATTCCGCAGGCGCCATTGTCTTTGCCGAATTTCAGCTCTTCGCGGACCTTGTCCATCGCGTATAGTGGTGGACAGACGACCCACCGCAATTCTTGCGGCGCAGCCTTATTAATTTCCGCGAGCCAGCGGTTATAGCCTTTGCAAAGTGCGTAATCGATTTCCGCATTAGTTGTGAGCGGACGCAGAAACAGGGTCGGATAGAGGACTTGGACATCGATTTCCAGCTCATGCATATGATCGATACGGGCCTGAACGTCGCGCATTTCGCGTGATTCCGACGCTGTGTCGAGACCAACATTCATTTGCTTGTTATGAATACGGCCATCAACGACCCAGAATTCTTTCATTACATTGCCGCTGGAGCCGTGCATTTGCTCGCCGCTTGCCTGTGTGACCACCATAGGTGCGAACTTCTTGTGTTCGGGGTCCATATGTTCCCAGGTGATCGGTGTTTCCAGCACATGGGCATCGGCATCTATTGTAGCCATTTGGCTCTCCTTGATTGTTCTTATCCTGTTTGCCAAGATATAGATGTTACAATTTTCCGCACCAGCATACTCTTTTTTGGCCGAGATCCAAGCCGAGTACCGCAAAAATACGCAGGTTTAAGGTCTCACTTTATCAATCATCTAATGGCGGTGGCGAAGTTCGCCTGAATCATCAGGTTGCGGTTAATTAATCGAGCAGCTCGGCTTTATGGCGGTCTTCTAACATGCGCTTCTTCCAGTTCCAGGCGATCTAGCTGGAATAACGAATGTCCAAGGTGGAAGACGCGATTTGGCATCACAACAGGATCGTATCCCAGAGATGTTTTAGTCATCTCTATTGCGCGCTCCGGGTCTCTGGTATGAACAAATAAAACGCCGCGCGGGTACGTAGAAACAACTCGTATGCTTCGACGATTTAGATAACGGGATTCTGGGTCTTTGCTGTTTAGCGAAAAATTGTTGTGGGCCTGCATGTTCATGAAAATTTTCGCGATCTAGTGGTAAAAACCCTCTAACCTCCGAAAATCAGTCTGTGACATAATTTGCAAAGGAACACCCGGTGCGGCATACCGGTTCTTTCACGCCATGTGAGGCTTAAATCCGGGACATCCATTGAAATCCTTTGAACCCATGAAACTATGGACCGGGCTGTTTACGGCGTCGGCGGTGTTCGGATTTTTGCTGCATCTGGCAGGGTTTCCGGCGGCATTTTTGATCGGCCCGATGATTGTTGCGATGTTGTTTGCCGTGCGTGGTGCCAATCTGGCTGTCCCACGCCCCTATCTACTGGGCTCGCAAGCTATTGTTGGCTGTCTGGTAGCGCGGGCGCTGGATCCCTCGATCCTCATTACTATCGCGGTGGATTGGCCGGCGATGTTGCTGGTCGTCGCAACCACGGTCGTGGCTAGCACTTTTGCGGGCTGGATGATTGCCCGCACCGGATTGTTGCCCGGGACCACGGCTGCTTGGGGATGCTCGCCGGGCGCTGCAACCGGGATGGTGGCGATGGCGGAGGAGTTCGGCGCCGACCCCCGGCTGGTGGCCTTTATGCAGTTCCTGCGGGTGGTGATGGTGATGATCGTCGCGACAGTGGTATCGCGGTTCGTTTTTGGCGTGATGGCAACCGAAGACGCGCCGGTCGAAGCGATCGTAACTTTTGCTGATCAACTGCCTGATTTGCTGAAAACGCTCGCGGTCGCCGTAGGCGGCGGGTTTGTTGCGCGGACTCTGAAAGTGCCCTCAGGAGCGGTATTTGTGCCGCTGATCTGCGCAGCCACCCTGCAGGGTTTCGGCTATCTGACGATTACGTTGCCACCGTGGTTGCTGATGACGGCGTTTGCGATTATCGGCCTTTGGGTAGGGCTGCGCTTCACAAAGGAAACCGTGCTCTATGCGTTCCGGGCTTTGCCGGTGATGCTGATGGGGACGACGATGTTGATCCTGCTGTGTTGTGGCTCGGCGGTGATGCTGTGGTGGTTGGTTGGCACCGATCCGCAGACAGCATTTCTGGCGACGGTACCGGGTGGGCTAGATGCCATCGCGATTATTGCAGTCGATAGCAACGCCGATATTTCGTTTGTGCTGGCTTTGCAGACGGTTAGGCTGTTCGTCGTAATAATTACCGGCCCGATGCTCGCCCGAATGATTTGCCGGATGCTCTAGCGGTTGATCAATCGTCTCTTGAACGTGACAATCCTCATCAGGTAGCAATCAGGCTAGGGAGAGCGTCGTGGGACAGTTTTCTATGGGGCAACCAGTGCCTCGCACCGAAGACCCTCGATTGTTGCGTGGCAGAGGGCTCTATGTTGATGATATTAGGTTACCGAATGAATGCCACGCCTATATGCTGCGCTCGCAGCATGCCCATGCCTACATCGTCAGTGTCAATTGTGATGCCGCGTGTCGTATGGCCGGCGTTATCGCTATTTATACTGGTGCCAATTGGCTCGCGGATGGTCACGGCCAGCATTCCTTCGCCATAGAGCGCACCCGGCGTAATGGTAGCCCACAATTTGTCCCAACCCGTCATGCCATTGAACCGGAGACTGTAAAATTCACCGGGGATATCGTTGCGATGGTCGTTGCTGAGACTGTTCTTCAGGGCAAAGATGCGGCCGAACACATTATTGTTGAGTTTGAGTCATTGCCGGTGATCGTTGATGGTACGCAGGCGAGAACCGCAGGCGCGCCGATTTTGCACGAGGGCTGTCCGGATAATGAGGCCTATTATCATGAGGCGGGCGACAAGCCGGCCGTCGAGGCAGCATTTGCCTCCGCCCATCATGTCACTCGGTTTACGACCGCGATCAATCGCATTACCGCCAATACGATGGAGCCGCGCGGCTGTATCGGAGACTACGATCAACGGTTCGATCGCTTCACCCTGTACGGTCAGATCCAGCTACCGCACATGGTCCGCAATACCCTCGCTGCAAACGTATTCGGCGTGCCGGAAACTGCGATGAGTGTGGTGTCCCCGGATGTCGGTGGCAGTTTTGGCATGAAGCAGGGCCATGCTCCGGAAAATCATGCTTGTCTTTGGGCGGCAAGGAAACTCGGCCGTCCAGTTCACTGGATGGCCGAGCGTAGCGAGGGCCATATCACCGATTATCATGATCGTGATCAATACACCGAGGCAGAACTCGCCCTCGGCGAAGACGGTGAATTTCTCGCGCTGAAAGTTGAGAACATCTGCAATATAGGTGCCTGGCTTGATCCGTTTGGCACTATCTCTCCGGTCAGCCATCTTGGTGGTTTGGCGGCAACCTACAAGACACCGCTGATCTACGCGCAGTCATCGGCGGTATTTACTAATACCAGCCCCAACGGACCGTTTCGTGGCAGCGGACGTCCTGAAGCGGCTTACATCATAGAGCGCCTGATCGATATGGCAGCTAAGGAAATGGATATCGACCGTGCTGTAATAAGACGGCGCAATATGGTTCTGCCCGAGGACATGCCGTTCAAGACCGGGCTGGTCTATACGCTCGATTGCGGTGATTTCGGCTCTAATATGGAAAACACGCTCACGCGGGCAGATTATGATGGGTTTGAAGCTCGGCGTGTGGCGGCTAGTAACGTCGGTAAACTGCGCGGGCTTGGCATCGCTAATTTCATTGAACAGACAGCCCAGATGTTTGGCGAGACAGTTGGCGTCCAGTTTGATCAATCTGGGACAGTTACAGTTGTCGCGGGTTCTGCTGATCAGGGCCAGGGGCATGACACGATGTATAAAGTGTTGATATCTGATGTGTTGGGGGTCGATACTGACGACATTCGAGTATCCAATGGCAATACCGATGATCTGCCATTTGGTGGCGGATCGTATGCCTCTCGCACGGCTATTCTCGGCGGATCGGCAACCAGGTTGGCAGCGAATAAGATTATAGAAAAGGGCAAACAGATAGCGGCGCATCTGTTAGAGGCGGCGGAAGCCGATATCGCGTTTGGCGAAGGTGAGTTTAAAGTTGTCGGCACCGACAGGCAGGTCGCGATTCAGGAGATTGCCAAAGCCGCCTATCGCAGTGATTTCTTACCGGACGGGATGGAGCGCGGCCTGTTCGCAACCGCTACGTTTGAGCCCGGGAGCCCAACATTTCCTAATGGCTGTCATGTTGTTGAGGTAGAGATCGATCCCGAGACTGGGGTCACCGATGTTCTCAAATATACGGTGACCGATGATGTCGGCACGGTGATCAATGAGCTTACCCTCGAAGGTCAGGTTCATGGTGGCATTGGTCAGGGCATCGGCCAGGTGTTTGGCGAACAAATTGTCTACGATGCCGACGGGCAGATGCTGACCGGCTCGTTCCTCGATTACGGCATGCCGCGGGCTGACGATATGTGCAGTTTCGATCTTGCCAACAACCCGGTGCCAACGGCGCGCAATCCGCTGGGCGTCAAAGGTGCAGGCGAGGCCGGGAATGTCGGTGCGCTGGCGGCGATTATGAACGCGGTTGTTGATGCGCTGTCACCCCTCGGTATCAAGACTTTGGATATGCCGGCAACGCCACAAAAAATCTGGCAGGCGATACAGGCAGCGCAGGGTTAGCACTCTGAAATTTGATCTTCGGTTGCGTTGTTTGCATCTCTGTTCTCTGCGATAGTTCTGATCAACAAAACCGGCAAATGCCGTCCGAAATTCAAGGGAGAGTGAGATGAAATGTTATATGACGGGGAATTCCCCTTATGCCCGAAAAATCCGGGTCGCGGCGATTGAGTCGGGCCTTGGTGATGAAGTTGAATGGGTGACCTTGACGCGGGAAGAACGGGCCGAGCTCGTGCCGGCCATGAACCCTCTCGGTAAAGTGCCGGTGGCAGTTCTCGAGTCCGGTCAGGTTTTGCTCGACTCGCCAGTGATCTGCGCCTACGTGGATTCTCTTAATAAAGGCCCCAAGCTGATCCCGGAATCTGGTGATGAACGCTGGGCGGTGCTTACATTGGAAGCATTGGGTGATGGTCTTGGCGAAGCGGTAATCGGGGTATCTCAGGAAGCTCAGAAGCCAGACGATAAACGGACACAGGGCGTTGTCGATCGGCAGGCTGGTAAGGCCAATAGCGGGCTGGCCGCGCTCGACAAACAAGCCGGCGATTTCAATGAGCCGCCATTGATGGGTGAAATCTCCGTGGCTTGTGCGCTGGGCTATATGGAATACCGCGATGTCGTGCCTGGCTGGCGCGAGACCTATCCGGCTCTGTCCGGCTGGTACGCTAACATTCTGAAACGCCAGTCTTTCATTCTGAGTACGCCGGTCTGATCACCCTTTTTGGGGATTGTTGCGGGCAATCAGAACACCGCTGATCACCAGCAGCGCAGCGCCGATTAAGGTGAAGGTGTCGGGTAGCTGATGCCAGACGATAAACCCTGTGATGATTGCCCATAGAATGGCGGTATAGCGGAACGGCGAAACCAGCGCGGCGTCGCCGAGCCTGAGAGCTTCGATCATCAGGAAATGCGCTCCGGCATTCAGCACCCCGTTGATGATGAACCAGAAGGTGCCGGTCAGGGTGACCGGCTCCCAGCCGAGCGGGATCGTCAACAGTGATAGAACGACTAACAATACCGACGCCCAAAACAACATCGAGATAGATGTGTCAGTTCGTGACAAGCGTCGGGTTATCAGATCGCGGAATCCGCTAACGAACGCCGCCGCAACGGCGACCATCAAGGCCCATTCGAAGCTGACACCACCCGGTCGGGTAATCACTAGGACTCCGACGAAACCGACGATAACGGCGATCCAGCGTTGCCATGCGACGCCCTCGCCCAAAAACCGCATCGAAAATATCAAAACGACGATGGGGGATGAAAACACAATGGCCGTCACCGTCGCGATGGGCAGTAAGGTCAATGACCAGATGATCAGTACCGCACTGCCGACATGTGCCACGGCGCGCAATGCCTGTTCGCCGCGGTTAATGATTTGCAGATCGCCCCACGAATCTGACCACCAGACATAGGCTAGAATGACCAGCAGCGCTGCCGATTGGCGCAGACCGAGAACCTGACCCATAGGATAGGATTCAGCGAGATATTTTGTCGCCGCATCGTTCATCGACAGCACACCGGCGGCTAAAATCATGATGCAGATGCCTTTCGTCGCATCCGATTTGAATAGGGCCATGCTGTTAGAAACCTGAAGTGTGGTGGGAGCGTGGTGGGGGTGGAGCGTTCCCGCACAGTCTATGCCACCGTCTCCAACATGACGAGGCTACCGTTTCCCATTAATAGAATGCCTCTATCCGTCGAGTTTTTCTGAATAACCAGCTTTGACTAGTCGGAGCTGGGCATTTATATCTTTTTAATAAGGACTAATCTGGATCTAACGATTAATAGGGAACTAAACGATGACGAATGTTACACCCGTCAAATTGGCGGTAATGAACGCGGTTCACGATCTACCAGTACTCGTGGCGCGCGACGAAGGATTT
>CAJJCG010000013.1 GCA_905182615.1 Alphaproteobacteria bacterium UBA2964
CCGAATGGGCGAGCCATTTGGCCAAGGGTGGGCGCTCGACGCTGTCGGGGTCGAGCTTGGTAATGCGCTCGGACACGAACTCGATCTTGCCACTCGGTGTCTCCAGCCCGTCTGCGTCGTTCCAGAACCAGTGTTGGCCGCCGGTATGTTCGCTGTAGCCATGTTCCTTCTTGATACCGACCCATTCTTCCCAGGTCGGACAATCATAGATGACATATTTCTGCTTCTTGAAATCTTCCCAGGACAGGTGGTCGCGGGTGAAGGCGAGCGTACCCTCATAGGCTTTCTTCAGCCATTCATCGACCGGCGGGAACGCATCACCCAGTCCCAGTCGTTGGCCGATCATCCGGTGAATTTCATAATCGCTTTTGGACTCGCCGACCGGCTCAATGGCGGTCTCTTGATAGAACAGCGCCAGGATATCGCTGCGCTGAACGACGACCAAATCTTCATGTTCGTAATTGGTTTGGGCTGGCAGGATCAAGTCGGAATAGGTGAGATCGTTTTCCAGCCAGGGATGCACGCCGACGACAAAATCCAGATTATCGCTGCGTAGTGCTTCGAGCCAGTTATTTCCATGTCCCCAGCTGCCAGGTTGGCTGCCGTTCTCATTCCACACCATGCGGATACCGGGGTGATCATTGGTTGGTGGGTAGCGATAACTCTTGAACTGGTCTTCTGCTTTGGCCAGGGCCGCTGTGGTGCTCTTCCAGCTGATGGTGCGCTGCTGAATAGCCTCGGCTGCCAACGTGCGAGGAATAAACACCGGTGATTTGGGGCCGTGTCCTATGGCGTATTCGATCATCGGGCTAAAAGCGAGGCCGTGGAAATCAACGTCAGGGTAGCGTGGTACCTGCGCCAGTGATTTCTTGTAGAAAGACGGTGCTCCGGTGCGGAGGAACTGGCGGCCCGGGCTGCCAAAACCCTGCATCGCGAGCACATAGGCTTCCATTCGGGCGGTTAGATGAGACAGTGTGCCCCGTATCTTGGGCCCGCCAAAATAGACCGACACGGTGGTTTTCTTAGCCGCCCACTCGCGGGCCAGGGCCTTGATTGTCGCGGAGGGGATGCCGGTGACCTTGGACGCCCATTTTGGCGTTTTCTCGAGCCCATCATCCTCGCCCATCACATGCGCATTTAGCGCTTCAAAGCCGACTGTATGGGTGTCGATATAGCCTTTGTCATAAGTACCTTCGGCAATCCACACATGCGCGATTGCCAGATACAACGCCGCGTCGGTATTGGGTTTGATCGGTATCCAGGTATCGGCATGGACCGCAGCGGCATGATTAAGGTCGGGCGCAATGGCGACGATCTTGATCCCCGCTTTCTTGAGCCATTTTGGCATTTCCAGGGCGATAGAGCCTGACATGCCAAAACCGGTCGCCTCGGGGTCATTGCCGGAGAAAATGACCATCTCTGAATGTTCGAGCACATCGTCCCACACGGCGTCCTGATAAGGTTCGCCGAGAGTGTCGTCGAACCCCCACACATGCTTAGCGCCCCAGTAATAGCCTTCCCAGCTATCCGGGTTGCGCACCTGCTGTGTCCACCAGCCCCAACCTTTCTGTTCACGCAGCATGTCGAACAGGTAATGCCCCCAGAAATGCAGAGATTGCAGATAGCCGCTCTGCCCATGCCCATCGGCCTGCACCAACACTGGCTCCATGGAGCCGTATTTGTCGTGAATCTTCTCAAGCTGGCCGACAATAATGTCGAGGGCCTTGTCCCAGCTGATCGGTGAGAAACTGTCACTGCCGCGTCCTGCGGCATTTGGATTGTCTGGGTCCCAACCGTCACGCAGCAACGGATATTTTACGCGCGTATTGGCATGCACCCGTTGTTTCGCGGCAAAGGCTAGCGGCATCTGGACTTCTTTGCGGGGACGGGAGTACTTGCCGCGTGAGGTCGTCTCAATTTCATACAGGCGAACATCATCGGGAATATAGAACGGGAGAGATCGAACGATCTTGCCGTCTTCGACATGGCATTCGAGCGGAAAATTGGACCGCGCGAGCCCACTGGCTGGATGGGAGACATAGACGATGCGGCGGTCTGAATTTTTGGTCATTGGATAGCGCTCTCAACCTTCTCTAAACTATATCCGGCGGTGTTTTTATAGCTTTCCGAAATCGCGATCAGCTCAGCGGGGTCGATAATGTCTTCGAGCCGTTCAAACGGCTCGCCGCCGGTTAATTCCTCGACCTTCGCGATGATGACATCCGGTGGCTGCGCCCGATTAGTCATGACGATATTGTTGGTTACTGCCAGACGTTCGTTCTCGTAGATCTGAAGCGCGGCTATGGGGTCGTCCATTTCATCGAGAAGCCGTGCGATAATTTCGGCGTCGAGAATAGCCTGGGCGCCACCATTGCCGCCGCGCGGATACATCGGGTGCGCAGCATCGCCGAGCAGTGTCACCCGGCCATGGCTCCATTTATCAACCGGGTCGCGATCTACCATGGGATATTCGAGGATAAACTCCGCCCCGGCGGTTAGATCGGGAACATCAAGCCAGTCGAACTGCCAGTCTTTGAAAGGATCGATAAAGTCTTCAACCCATCCAGGCATTGCCCAGTCATTGGGCTTGCGGTCATCGCGTGGTTGTTCGGTGCTCCAGTTTATCAGCTGTGTGCCGTCGTCAAATTGGCGGATGGGATAGATCGTCATCTTGCCGCGGGCGACGGTACCGATCCGGGTGACGCTGGCACCGCTTAGAAATGGTTTTTGGCGTGTCACCCCGCGCCACATATTGATACCGCCGAGATGTGGCGGGCCCTCGTCGGGGTAGAACTGCCGCCGCCCGGCGGAGTGAAACCCATCGACGGCGATGGCGATGGGGCCTGTTTTGGATTCTGCGTCTTCGAAGCGAACCGTGACACCGTCACCATCTTGTTCAACACGGGCGCATCGATGACCGAGGTGGATAACTTCAGGCCCGAGCCGTTCCATAGCCGCATCAATAAGTACTTTATGCAGATCGGCACGATGTATCGAAAAATGCGGGTATTCGTAACCGGCATATTTACTGCAAGGTTCAGCCATAAT
>CAJJCG010000014.1 GCA_905182615.1 Alphaproteobacteria bacterium UBA2964
TACCCTGTTTCCCGAGATAATATTTCTGGGCGTATTGGCCCACCAACAATGTCAGCTCCACCGAGTCCAACCCCTCACGCAACTTTTTATGCCAAAGCGGTGCGCATTCCGGGCGTGGTGGAAAATCACCACCTTTTGGATTGGTTCCCGGAAAACAGAACCCCATCGGCACGATGGCAATCTGGCATTCGTCGTAGAAGGTTTCCTTGTCGAGCTCGAGCCAATCCCGCAATCGGTTGCCACTCGCATCATCCCACGGCACACCAGACGCATGAACCTTGGTGCCCGGCGCCTGACCGATAATCATAATCCGCGCCGTTTTCTTGGCCTTGACCACTGGCCGAGGGCCTGCCCGCAAATGCGCCGCACAATGGGTGCAGGCCCGTATTTCAGACAGGAGTTTTGAAAAGGCGCGCTTATTCATTTAATAGAAATTCCAAAGAAATAGGGTCTCGTTCGAAATAGCGGGCGCCAGTATGATTGCCCGTAAATGGAGCTGTCGAGTATGACCGAAAAGAAAGATCAGATCAGCGTTTTATTTGTGTGTACTGGAAATATATGCCGGTCACCGACCGCTGAAGGCGTTTTCCGCAATCTGGTCCAGCGTGCAGAGCTCGAAGAGCAGATATTAATAGAGTCAGCCGGGGCGATCTCTTTTCATACTGGAGAAGCGCCCGACTCACGAACACAGGAATGTGCTCGAAAGAGGAGCATCGATCTCAGTAATCTTCGCGCCCGCCAAATTAATGCGCAAGACTTTGACACCGCCGATTTTCTAATTGCTCTCGACAGGTCACATCTCGAAGCGATGCAGGAACAGGCGCCAGAGGACTGCACAGCAACGATATGCCTACTTATGGATTACGCGCCGCAATCCGATGTTGAAGATGTGCCTGACCCCTATTACGGCGGTCCCGGAGGCTTTGAAGAAGTTCTTGATATGATTGAAGATGCGGTAACAGGTTTGCTCCAGGAAATACGCAAAGACCTAATAGCCCGCTAATGACCGACGACCTTAAAATCAAATCGCCGACGCCATAGGCTGTCACCCCGAATCCTTGCAGGAGCTGCATAGCGGCAATGTAGCTCGCGTTCATTGAGCGGAGAAGGAGTCGAGCGCACCGCTGGTCGTCAAAACCGGCAAGTCAGGCGGCGATTTTACCATCGAGGCCTTTATGCTGCGCTATCTTGCCAAGAATACCGACCTACCCATCCCTAAAATTCATCATGCCGATAAAGCCTTACTCATCATGGACTGGCTCGACAGCGGCGATACGATAGATGGCCCGGCAGACACTCGACGAAAATCGCTTGTCGGTAAAGACAATGCACCGGTTCGATAAGCTTGCGGCACGCCTTGATCAATGGATCGAGGAACCTGACGCTCCCGCTTTGTTGCATGGCGATATGTGGGGCGGCAACGTCCTGGTCAAAGACAGTCGCATAACTGGCTTTATTGATCCCGCCCTCTATTTCGGTGATGCCGAAATGGGCTTGGCCTTCGCCACGTTATTCGGATCATTCCGCGAACCGTTCTTCGAAGCCTATGAAGAGCTTACACCACTTCGCGATGGTTTCTGGGAGGCGAGACGCGATCTCTACAATTTACACCCCCTGCTGGTCCATCTGCGCTTGTTCGGTGGTGATTACGCACGATCCATCAACTCTATTCTGAATCGGCTCGGTGTTTAAGTCGCGGCGTAATCCAGCGGCAACGCTGTGGTATATTTGATTTGTTCCATCGCAAAGCTCGAACTGACATCGGTCAAATCAACATGCTCGATGAGCCGTTTGTAAAACTCATCATAGGACGCGATATCGGGCACCACGACCCGCAGCAGGTAGTCAACATCACCACTCATCCGATAAAACTCTACGACCTCGGTAAAAGACGATACAGCAGTTGAAAATTTTTCAAACCAGGACGCACTATGCTGATTGGTTCGGATCGACACGAACGCCGTAACACGGACGTTCAACGATTCCGCATCAAGCAAGGCAACACGTCCACGAATGACACCCACCTGTTCCAGACGCTGTATCCGATTCCAGCAGGGAGAAGTCGATAACCCTACCTGTTTTGCGACTTCGCTGACCGACAAAGTTGCATCAACCTGCAGACAACCGAGGATTTTAATATCGATAGCATCCATGACGAAACAATCCAAAAAAAAGAAATATTTCTCTTAATTGGAGTTATATTGAAAATTTCATATCGAAAATAGGTATTATTTACTATCAGATAGAAATTATTTCCAAAAGATGATATCGCTATTGTTATATCGGATCGCAAATTGACTGGATTAAGTCAAACGCCAATCAAATCCAGAACCGCTCGGCCAAGCCGGGTTTCCGAATTATCCAGATCAAAAATAATGTCAAAGTGATTGCGACCCGCCGTTTCAAACAGATCGCAGTCCCATCCGTTTGCCCGCCACGCTTCAGCATAATCCGAGCTCTGACGTTTAAACTCCGATGTTTCGGTTTCGCCATAGGAGACAACCATCGGGCAACCGTTTGCCGGTAAATGCCGTTGCGGGCTATTGCGTTCCACCAATATCGGGTCAAGTTTGATCCATTCATTGATATGCGACAGGCGGATCGGTTCCAGCTCATACAGACCGCTCAATGGCACCGCGCCTTTAACGACATCCTCAGGCACACCACACGCGTCATGCCAGCCGGCGGCGACTAGCATCCCAGTCAGGTGCCCACCAGCAGACGACCCGCCAACAAAAACACGATCTCTGTCACCACCAAAGCTGGTAGCATTATTCCAGACCCAGGCCAAAGCCGATCGGCATTGCCGCGTGATCAAATCCAGCGATGCGCCGGGCGCGAGGGAATAATTCACAGTCACAAGCGAGACACCGTTCGCGACCAGACCCGGTGCCATTGAAGCAGAATCCTTTTGGCTCAACGCCCGCCAGTATCCGCCATGCACAAATATAAAAATCGGCGCATTTGGCCCGGCGGGGAAAATATCAATCACCTCATCATGATGTTCGCCATAGGCGACGTCCTCAAGACAATCGAGAGTCTCCCGGGCAACTGCGCTGCGCGAGGCGTACTCTGCCAGAAATACATCAACATTTTCGACCGTCGCCCGCGCATTATAGCCGCGATCCACAGCCTCCTGATCCATATCCCGATATATCGCCATTATTTGACAAGTTCCTGGTTCAAGGGAAATGCTTGGAGCGGCGTGTAAATCGCACTAGTTCGCGCCCGGTAGCTATCGAAGAGCGTAAAATCTTCGACTGCAAAGGACGAAGATAGAAAATAGCTGTTTCCTTCGAGCCAGTCGCGCACATAGGCGGGCGGCACCAGCGTCAAACGGGCCAGCGTTATATGAGGTGAAAATTTACGGCCATCCGAAGCAATGCCGTGTCTGGTCAATACGGATTCAATTCGTTGCTGCAATGCCTCAAGAGCCGAGCATGGCTGTATCCCGACCCATAGAGATCGAATTTTTCCGCGCGATTCAAAATGGCCAACGCCAGACAATGTGAGATCAAATCTCTCGACCTGGACCGAGGACAAAGCCGCCATAATATAGGCAAGCTCCGGTTCCTCGACTTCACCGATATATCGCAATGTCAGATGGAGGTTTTTTTCCTCGACCCAGCGAGCGTCACGAACCCCGTTACACAGAGTCTTGAGCCGTTGGCGCAGATTGTCAGGAAGAGCGAGAGCGACAAACAGGCGAATCACAGTATTAACGACAATACGCCCGTATACCCATAGAGCCGGTTATTTGAGATCTCGCCATTGGCAAAGAACCCGATTAACGGAATATCCTCGCCCAGGATATCCGTAATGGTCCTGAGCTCCGCCGAGCCTGGCCCAAACAGATTAGGACCACGGGCAATGCAGGAAAAATAAAACGCCGCTCTGGGCGGTCCGTCCGCGCGTCGTTTGACATCAGCGACCATGCGTTTGAGGTCGGCGATCGCCGTCACGGCATCACGCCGCACGAACATCACTTGATCACCGACGCCGACCCGTTCGCCGATTGAGACCCAGCCTTTTTCGGGGTAAATGCCCAACAGGTTGCGCACCAGATAATCCGCCTGATCCGAGCCCTTTATAGGGATCGCGGCATGAACATAGCCATTAATCTTGCTCAGATCGCGTGCCAGCAATTCGCCAATATCTTCCTTAAAAATATCAAAGGCCGGTTTATCATCGAGCGCAAGAACGATATTGTCACGACCTTTAGTAACGTTGTGAACGGCACCAATCGGCGAACAGCCCTGTGTTAACCCAGTCACTGCGCCTAGGGCACCACCAAACAAAATGCCAGAGACGCCACCGTCAGTAACCTCTCCCGCGATTTGATCCTGCGCGCCACGCGACGCCGTCATGCCGCCAACCAGAAAACAGTGCGTTTGGCCTTCGATGCGCGAGAATATTTTCTCTAGCCCCGGAACCCGTGGATCGGCATGAACGATTCCCAAAACCGGGTTATGCGTCCGCGCCCAATCCAGGACTTCTTTGGGTAAATCTCGATCATCAGGCCCGATTGTCGGCAAGATACAAAAGCTATCCTGTGGCACCTCTCCAACCATGATCGCCATCGCCGGTACATCAAAAAACTCTGTGTTAGAAATACAGATGCCGTACCCGATTGTGCCAACCCAGTCATGTATACGGGTCGCTTCTTTTAAGCGTTTAAGGATCAGGTGCAGATCTTCATCGAGTGAATCCGAAACATAGACGAAGCCCAGATTATTGGCACCCTTTGCCGCTTTTCCGAGACTAAGAAGGCAAGCCTCGGTCAGC
This sequence comes from Alphaproteobacteria bacterium UBA2964, assembly GCA_905182615.1. Lineage (GTDB taxonomy): Bacteria > Pseudomonadota > Alphaproteobacteria > MPNO01 > UBA2964 > UBA2964. Next base: position 4,786 of record CAJJCG010000014.1, read on the forward strand.
TCCTGCCAATCGCCGCCGCTTGCATGCGCGACCGTAAAAGTATCCGATTGATTATCCGCGGCGTTCACTTTTGTTTCGCACCTCCTTTTTGCTTACCTTTCAGCAAGCGGACCACGAACGGCATGATGCGGTCAACTATCACCGCGACGCCACGAGGGTTCGGGTGGATACCATCGCGCTGATTAAGCGACGATATGGCAGCAACGCCGTCGAGAAAGAATGGGTAGAGAAGCACATCGTGCTTTTGCGCAAGATCAGGGAACACGCGATTGAAAGCTCTCCCATAATCTGGGCCTATATTTGGCGGCGCCCGCATTCCCGTCAGCAGCACGCCAATCTTTGCCGCTTTTAACCTGACAATAATGTCATCGAGATTTTCCCGCATAGCCTCGGAATCAAGGCCTCTTAAACCATCATTGGCACCGAGCTCAATGATGGCAAAACGCGGCTTATCGGCCAGTGCCCAGTTCAGCCGAGCCCTGCCACCAGCGCTGGTGTCACCCGACACACCACCGTTTAACATTTTTACATCGTGACCAGCAGCGCGAAGTTTTATGCCAAGTTTTACCGGAAAGGCCTCACCGGCTAGCAGGCCGTAGCCCGCAGACAAGCTGTCGCCGAGGACTAGAATTCGGGTTAGCGACGCCGCGTTCCCATTGTTGGCGGCGGATAGCACCATCACCCAGACAAGAACGATAAACCCTAAGGACTTGAAAAATTTCGACAACACGGCATATCTCTTTGATACATGGCGATTATTCATCATTTCATTCCGGCAAATTCACATGACATTCAGTAACGATATGGGGTCCCATGATCCAGCTTGAAAACATTCATCTAAAGCTGGAGGGTCCGGCGGGCGCGGTCAATATCCTGCGTGGCATAGATTTATCCGTCGCGGAAGGCGAAACCGTTAGCATCATCGGACCGTCTGGTTCAGGCAAAACCACGATGCTGATGGTGATTGCCGGGTTGGAAAAGGCCAGTTCTGGAGACGTCCGGGTCAACAATATTGATTTGAACACGCTCGATGAAGACGGTCTCGCTGTCTTTCGCCGAGACACGATGGGAATCGTTTTCCAGAATTTCCATCTGGTGCCGACGATGTCGGCGCTTGAAAATGTCGCTATCCCCTTTGAGTTTGCCGGTCGCGCCGACGCCTTTGAACAAGCGCGAGAAGGACTCGAAGCGGTCGGATTGGGCCATCGCGTTGATCATTATCCGGGCCAACTTTCTGGCGGCGAACAGCAACGCGTCGCGCTGGCGCGTGGCTTTGCCGCCAAACCAAAGCTGCTCCTGGCGGATGAACCAACCGGCAATCTTGATCAGGAAACAAGCGACGCCGTTATCGACCTGCTGTTTTCCCTCACAGAGAAATATAAAACGACACTGCTGCTAATTACCCACGACGCCATCATCGGCAAACGATGTGATCGTGAAGTCCGCATCGCCGATGGACAGGTTCTGAATGGGGCCGTGACGTGACACTGCCCCTCCCGTTTCGTCTCGCGCTGCGCGATCTTCGTGGCGGCATCAGCAGTTTCAAAATTTTCCTGGCCTGTCTGGTGCTTGGCGTCGCCGCCATTGCCGGAATTGGTTCGATATCGTCGTCAGTCGTCGCCGGGCTAGCCGCAGATGGCCGCGTTCTACTGGGAGGTGACGTTGCTTTGCGTCTTGCACATCGCCCAGCATCACCGGGTCAGTTGAAATGGCTCCGGGCCCGCGCCGACGTCACCCGCGTTACATCAATGCGATCAATGGCGAACCGCCAGGACAAAAAATCCCGCTTGCTGGTGAATTTGAAATCAGTGGACGGGCTCTATCCGCTATTTGGTACGCTTAAACTTGATCGCAACACCGATCTACAAAACCTCCTGGCCTTCCGAGACAATGCCTGGGGTGCCATCATCGAGCCCCGTATTCTCGAAAGGTTAAATCTTAAAATTGGTGATCTGGTCACCGTCGGTTCAGCTCAGTTTCGTCTCAATGCGATTATCCAATCCGAACCCGACCGTGTCAGCGGCATTAGAGAGATTACCCGTGGCCCCCGCTTTACCATTGACGCCAAGAGTCTAGCCGCCACCGGGCTTGTCCAACCCGGGGCGCAGATATCTTATGAATACCGTCTTCGGCTTCCCGTAACCACACCGCTGACGACCTTCAAAGAGGCTCTTACCAAAGAGTACCCAGAAGCCGGGTGGCGCATTCGGGATCGAACCACGGCCGCGCCTAGTGCGGAACGTTTCATCAATCTCACAGCTCAATTTCTAACACTTGTCGGCCTTACGGCACTCCTAATTGGCGGCGTCGGTGCAGGGAATGCTGTACGTGGCTATCTCAGTGGTAAAACCACCATTATAGCGATACTCAAATGCATCGGCGCAGAACGCAGGCTGATTTTTCTGACATGGCTAACGGAAATAGCCGTCATGACTGGCGCAGCGATCCTGATAGGTCTCACGATTGGAGCTGTCTTACCTGCCGTCTTATCCGAAGCCCTCGACGAATTACTGCCCGTGCCCTTGAGAATAGGCCTCTATCCGGAACCGCTTTTGCTCGCCACATGTTACGGCATCTTAGTATCCGCAGTATTTTCACTTTGGCCGTTAGCGCGTGCCTGCAGCATCTCCCCCGGTAGCCTATTTCGCGATCTTGTGGTTCCGGCAGGGCGTCGGGTGAGCTGGCAGATCAGCTCGCTCATTTTGCTTTGCGTTGTAGCCCTTGCCGCGCTCGCCATTGTAACCGCGCAGGACCAAAGAATTGCCTTTGGCTTTGTCGGGGGTTCTGCCATTGCCTTCGTCTTGTTTTATGGGGCAGGGAAACTGATGATGAAGCTGGCAGCTTTGTGCAGTGGCATCAAATCAACCAGAGTCCGCATGGCGCTCGCTAATCTGCATCGACCCGGCAGCCAAACCGCGAACGTTGTTCTATCGATGGGGCTTGGCCTCACTGTCCTGGTCGCCGTTATCGTCGTCCAAAGTAATCTCTCTCGTCAGATATCCCAAACCATGCCGAGCAAAGCGCCGGGATTTTACTTCGTTGATATTCAGCCACATCAAGTCGACAAGTTTGAGCAGATAGTGCGGCAGACCAGCCCCATCAAAAGTATCAATCGGGTGCCGATGTTACGGGGCCGGATAACCCATGTGAAAGGCATCCCCGCCTCCGAGGTCAAAGCGGCGGCAAGTACTGCCTGGGTCTTGCGCAATGACCGCGGCCTTACCTGGTCAACCGAGGCACCACCCGGTGCAAAAATCAAAGAAGGCGTCTGGTGGCCGGCGAACTATAGTGGCCCGCCGTTGGTTTCCTTCGACGCTGGCGCCGCCGCTGGGATGGGCCTCACCATTGGTGACGCCATAACCGTCAACGTGCTCGGACGCCCTATCACCGCAAAAATCGCCAATTTACGCGCTATCGACTGGCGAACATTGCGGGTCAACTTTGTCATGGTGTTCTCACCCGGCGTTATTCAACATGCACCGCAAACCCACATCGCCGCCATCCGTCTCGATCCGCAATATGAAAATGCAGTCGAGAATGCCGTCGCGGCGAACTTCGCCAATATCAGTGCCGTGCGGGTGCGTGACGTTCTAAAAGCAGTCGGTGAGCTGATGGAGCGGATAGCCACCGCGGTCCAGCTGACAGCCGGATTTACCATTCTCGCCGGAACATTGGTCCTCGCCGGAGCTGTCGCCGCAGGCCATCAGCGGCGGATATATGATTCCGTTGTCCTGAAAGTCCTCGGCGCGCGACGACGCGATATACTGACAACCCTCCTTTTGGAATACGGATTGCTCGCGCTGTCGACGGCACTCCTCGCTGCCGGGCTAGGCACTTTTGCGGGTTGGGCGGTTTTAAAACACGTGATGCGGGCGGAATGGCTGCCTGTAGCGGGCCCTGTGGCAGTAACCGTAATCGGCGCAACAATATTTATGGTTTGTATCGCCTTTCTAGGCACTTGGCGATCATTGGGACAAAAACCAGCAGCTCTACTGCGAAATGAGTAGGGTTAACAACAAGTTAATATTGAACAGCGGCCTATAGTAAGTCTTGATTTCTGGCCGCCAATCACCATACTTATAACGATATATTTTTCGCCATTTGAACGAGGATTGGTATGGCATTCGGAACAGAACGCAGAGCGGCTTTCACCGGCACCGCAATTGATCAGGCAGCGTATGATGAGGGTCTTCGGACCTATATGCTGCGAGTTTACAACTACATGGCCTCCGGTCTGGCGCTGACAGGCATTATCGCCGTCGTCATCGCACAAATGTCGGTCAATATGAATGACGCCGGACAGATCACGAGCCTGACACAGCTCGGCAATACACTGTTCAACACTCCCTTGAAATGGGTCGTTATGCTGGCACCGCTCGGTTTGGTGTTCTTCCTGAGCGCCAAGCTGCATTCAATGTCGTTCTCAACGGCACAAATGACATTTTGGATTTATGCCGGGCTGATGGGTGTCTCAATGGCAACCATCTTCATGGCCTATACCGGACAGAGTATTGCCCGGGTGTTCTTTATCTCAGCTGGCACCTTTGCCGCGATGAGCCTGTATGGCTACACGACGAAAAAGGACCTCTCCAAGTTTGGATCATTCCTGATTATGGGGCTGATTGGGATTATCGTCGCATCACTGGTAAACATCTTCCTGCAAAGCTCAGCATTGCAGTTCGCGATATCAGTCATCGGTGTCCTGGTCTTCGTTGGTCTCACCGCTTACGACACCCAGAACATCAAAAACGAATATGACGAATATCACGATGAAGAAACTACCGGCAAACTCGCCATCTCTGGCGCATTGCGGCTGTATCTCGACTTCATCAACCTTTTCATTATGTTGCTGCATTTGTTCGGTGATCGCCGCTAACCGCAACTACAGAACAAGCATTCAAACCGGGCGCTTTCGAGCGTCCGGTTTTTTTCTTGTCCTAAATTTAGATTTCAGGCTTACGCCAACGTCTCAAGCATGCCTACCAATCAGCCAACCCAGGTCTCTACATCCTTTGTATTCAGCAGATGATTGACCAAAATTTCATCTGGCAGCATCACCGTCCGTGCCAAGGGTTCCTCAAGATTGCTGATGTCGTCGCGCGCGTTCAAACGATATTCAAGGACAGGCAGCGGTGCCGTTATCTGAATGACACAGGCCGGCCTGAAATGCCCAACGGCGACCCCCACCACACCGCGTGAGACATTGGCCACAACGTGGCGATCAGCATTAAGGTCATCATTGTAAGAAGCCACTATGCCGTAATCTGTATCATAGACGCGCCAGACCAGCGTGAACGCCTTCGCTTTCTGATGCCTAGCAAATTCATCGGCTGTGACCGCCTCGTGTGACTCACGATCAGGGTCGGAATCTCGGGTAATCACCCGTTTTGCAAAAACGTAAGTATCGTCGTCGGCAAGCGCCGCCTCGGCACCCTGTATCAGACTACCCTTACCGGCCCCGCTGTGATCAACAATCAGAAAGAATATTCCACGTGCCATCGCGACACTCTAGGCGGTTGCCTGAATGGCTGACCCGTTGGCTTCTTCTTCCAGAATACGGTCAATCACGCGGCGCGCCTGAATGCCACCCGCATCCTGATTGAAATCAACCTGATCCGGCAGACCGTCAGCAAAGGCCTCAAGGTTGCCCTGTTGCGACCCAATAACCGAAAGGTCTTCAAGAAACGCCGTATGAACCTGACGGAACACAAGCTCAGTCACCGTTGGATCATCGAGCTTGAAATTATGCGCCTGTGCCCAGAAATAATGGGTCGTCGTATCCGTTTCCGGCGTTATCGCGTTGAGGTTCCGCATCGACACACCATGCGAGCGGTCTCCGTCGAAAGCACCGGTCCCAGCGCGCGCGCCACCAACATCGAGCCTCACAAAACCAGGCGGTGTAAATTCGATAATCTGCCAGCGATCGATATGCTCTTCTGGCGTAAAGCCTCCAGCTTTTTGCAGGAACGGTGGCGCCGGACTATCCGGAATAAAGCGCGTTACGCGGATCAAATCGCCTTCACGCTCGGTCTTGATGGGATTAGACGCGATAGCGTCTGTGCCCAAAGTCGTCGGATGCACGAACTGAAGATGCGTCAGATCCAGTAAGTTGTCGGTCAGAAGCTGGTAATTGCCTGGAAGGTCTAGCTTCTCGCCTTTGGCGCGCCAGTCAGGATCGTCAAGCCAGTGGAAATCTTCGATCTCATCGGGGCTTGCCAGCGCCGGCTCCCCCATCCAAATCCAGATCCAGTGATGTTTCTCGAAAACCGGATAGCTCCGCACTTTCGCCTCGGGCGGAATCGTCGTCTGGCTCGGTATATGGATGCAAGTACCCGATGGGTCATAGGTGAGCCCGTGATACAGGCATTCGATATTGTCGCCCTTCAACACACCGTCCGAGAGCGGCATATGACGGTGACAGCAACGATCTTCGAGAGCGACAGGTGTGCCGTCTTCCCGTCGGTAAAATACGATTGGTTCGCTACAGATCGTCCGGCGAAGCAGTTCCTGCCGACGAATTTCCGTATCCCAGGCGGCGACATACCAGAAGTTACGCGGAAACATGCTGCTCTCCTTATTCTTTATGTGTTCATTCGCTATCGAGTTGCCAGAATTTTAGGCCTGCCCCTCGTAAAATCAACTATACAAAATCTACTGGCGGTTTTTCAGCCAACGCTTCGATGATTATGAGATATCCATCACCTCAACAATGACACGGCGGACGACGGAATTACGCTCAACGGTTAAATCGACAGTTTTACCGATGCCGAATTTGCGAAGTTCTGTCGCGAATTCTGCCAGCGTTTTCACGGGCACACTATTGACCGCCGTCACCACATCACCAATCTGGCGGCCATTAACTACACCCATCAGACCAGCCTTCGCCGCGGAAGTTCCCGGTAGGACATCGGCAACAATCAGCCCGGTAACCCCGAGCCGAGCCGCAATTTCCTCCGGCAAAACAGTGATCCCGATCCCGGGCCGGGGCACACGGCCATTCTTGATCAGCTGCGGCACAATCCGGTTCACGACATCAACCGGCACCGCAAAGCCAATGCCGGCAGACGAGCCGGAACCCGAAATGATGGCGGTGTTTACACCGATTAAACGCCCCGCTGAATCCAGCAGCGGTCCACCAGAATTACCGGGATTAATCGCTGCATCAGTTTGAATAACGCCATCCACTTCGCGATTATCGGAGGTCGGCAGGCGCCGGTTAAGCGCGCTGATAATACCGGAGGTCAGCGTCCGGCTTAAACCAAACGGGTTGCCGATGGCAAAGACCGACTGCCCCACTTTAAGCGTTGCAGAGTCACCGAGGGGAATCGGATCACGACCCGACCTTGTGCCGGTCAGGCGAATAACCGCCAGATCATAGTCCGGTGTGGAGCCGACCAACTTTGCTTCAACAACTTCACCATTCTCCAAACGAACAGCAATTTCACTCGCGCCAGCGATAACATGATGGTTAGTCACGACATGCCCAGCGCGATCCCAGATAAATCCTGACCCGGCCCCACCGCCGTCGCCTGGTCCACCAGACGATGGTCCGCCTTGGGTAAAGATATAAACCACTGACGGAGCCGTGGCCTCAAACAAAGTGACCGTGCTCTTTTCAAGGTCAGTGAGCGACCCCCGAGGGGTCACAGCGCGTGGCTCATCCCCGGTCAGCAAGACATCCCGAATAAATTCGTCAGCAACAAAAACCGTCGCCACAAGTAAAAACCAGATCACGGCGTAGCGGGTAAATTTATTTTTCATCATCAAACTCGATACAAACCCAGCCGGTAAAATAGCCCAGACACCGCGCCGATAACACTCGGAACATTTACTCTGGGCGTAAGGGGGACCCTTGACGGAAAGAGATGCGGTTCCAACAATGGTTGTAATAAATCCAGACAGGGAGAATTCGGATGGGACAGCTTGACGGCAAAACAGTGATCGTTACTGGCGCGGCACAGGGTATTGGCGCTGCCTATGCTCGAGGCTTAGCAAAAGAAGGTGCGAATGTTGTGGTCAATGACGTCTTGGACCCGTCGTCCCTTGTAGATGAAATCACCGAGAAAGGCGGAATTGCGACCGGCATTGTCGCCGATGTGACCAACGAAACTCAAATTGCCGATATGGTTTTACAGACGGTCAATAAGTACGGCCGCATCGACGGACTGATTAACAATGCAGCCCTGTTCGGCAAGCTGGCACGGCGGCGGTTTGAAGAGATTGATATCGATGAATTTGATTCTGTGATGCGGGTCAACATCCGGGGCGTGTGGCAAGTTTCCCGCGCTGTCGTCGCAGTGATGCGCAAACAAGAATATGGCAAGATCGTCAATATCACTTCAGGCACGGTGTTTAAGGGCACTCCGATGCAATTGCATTACGTTACCTCCAAAGGCGCTATTATCGCGCTAAGCCGGGCAATGGCCCGTGAAGTCGGTGACGATAATATTTGTATCAATGCCATCGCGCCCGGCCTGACCCAAAGCGAGGCGGTCCTCAATGAAGGCCAGTTCTCAGAGGAACACTTCAGCGCCAATATTGGAGGCCGCTGTATAAAGCGACCAGAAGAACCCGAAGACCTGATCGGCACCGCGGTATTTCTTCTGTCAGAAGATTCTGATTTTATTACCGGGCAAGTGCTTTGCGTCGATGGTGGCTCGGTAACGCACTAGGCGCCCTACAGCAAATATAGCAGCAATAGCGGTAGCGTAATAACCGACAAGGCAGCGGATATCAGCACCATGCTGGCGACCTCTTCCGGCTCGCGCTTATAAATGACGGCAAACAGATAGTTGGACACCGCGACCGGCATACTGCTCTGCAGGATGACGATGGCCCGAACCATACCCTCGAGGGCGAAGAACTCCGCAACACCGAAGCCAATGGCAAATCCGATTGCCAACCGGAACAATCCCAACCCGATGCCACGCGGTAGTGACGATACCTGAAACCGCCCCAACGAACAGCCGAGCGCAATGAGCTGTAGCGGGAATGCCATACCACCGAGCAGCTTGGTTGAATCATACATCCATTTAGGCAAGGAAATATCCCAGTAGATCATCCCGACGGCGATTACCGCCGCCCATAAAGCCGGTTCGCGAACAAGCTTGCCGAGGGAGGCCCGACCAGAGGCAATCGCCGCGCCTATCGTGAAGGTGCCGACAGCGCCAAGGGTGAAGTAGACCAGCGCCAGCGCTAGACCCTTTTCACCAAAGGCGATGAGACACACAGGTAATCCCATACTGCCCACTAGTGGGAAAATCATTGATGGCAGATAGGCCGGAAAGGACAGGCGGAAAATGCGCAGAACGATTGCCGCAATTGCTGCCGTCACCAAATAGATAATGGTCGCCGCCAAGGCAATTTCGGTAATCACCGAAAGCTCCAATCTCACCTTGCTGAATGTCGCAACGATCAAACACGGAACCGCGATTTTATAGACCAGCGTCGAGACCAGTTCAGAATCGAACTCGCGGCCGGAGCGGATCCAGAGGAGCCCTAACCCGGCGCAAAAGAAGACTGGTAAAACGATAGCGGCGAGTTCCGCAACAATCGACATGACCGCTACCCCGCCAACACAAAGAGCATGAGAAAGGGTAATGTTAGAAGCGACATAAAGGTCGAGACAACAACAACGCCAGCCACGCCGCTAGCCTGCCGCTCAAAGCGCGCCGCAAGAATATAGTTCATAACGGCAGGCGGCATTGTACATTGCAAGATCAGTACACCGCGCGCCGCACCCTCAAGATCAAATGCCCACGCTAGCCCCACGCCAAGACCAAACCCGATGGCCAGACGCGCCAATCCCAGCCATACACTCTGCTTAAAATCTTTAACTTCCAATCGCGACAGAGACACACCAAGCGCAATCAACATGAGCGGGATCGACATGCCGCCGATGATTTCAGCCGTATTGGCGATCCAGCGTGGCGGTGGCATCTCCGCTGCCATAAAGATCAACGCCCCAGCGATTACCCAGAGGTGCGGGGTCTTGATGGTTGAGGCAAGCGACCATTTACCGGATGCAAAAGCAAATCCGATGGTCACATTAGCCGTCGACATAAGAACAAAAATACTGATGCCCAAAGCCAAACCGGTGTCACCAAAAGCAAAAAGACAAAGCGGCAACCCCATATTGCCGTTATTGGGGAAGGATATTGCTGGCAGAAAGGCGCCAATTTCTAGCTTGAAGGCCTTTAACAACAAGGCGCCGATTGCCAAATTGGCCACCAGAAATATCGCAAAGATTCCAACCATTTCGCCAAACTGGCCAAGCGATACTTCAAGCTTTGTCAGAGTGGAAAAGATGAGTGCGGGGACCCCGAAATTCAGGGTGAGCATACCAACAATTGTGGTATCGAACGGTCGACCTGAACGGCCCCATAGATAGCCAATTCCCGCAATGACGAAAAGCGGGGCGATAATGCTAGCGATTTGTAAAACGAGATCCACGTCTTAAATACTGTGCAGGTGATATACAAAACGCCGACAAGCCGTCGACGTCACGATAGCATAGCAGAATTGCCACGAGGCTTACACCAACGCCTGTATGAAATGTTATATAGTCGCGCAAATTTGGGAGCTATCAAGTTATGGGGAAGATTGGCTGGCTGATATTCGGCCTCTGCGCGACGGGTTTAATTGCGTTGATCCTTTGGCTTTCCGGTGAGAGACCGGATTCATTGGATCAACGCGACGAGCAAATTCGACTGGTCGCGCTCCTGATGATCCTCGTCATGGTTGGGTCGGGGTTTTGGTACCAACTGCGCACACGACCAGGTTTGGTATGGCTGAAATATGGCGCCATTTGGATAGGTCTCGGCGTTCTGCTGATAGCGGGATACAGCTTGCGTGAGGATTTCGGTATTTTAGGGTCACGCATGGCCGCCGAGTTAATGCCCGGACATGCCGTCGAGACCGCCCCCGGCACAGTGATCATCCGAGCGCAATCAGATGGTCACTTCCATCTCCGAGCGATTGTTGACGGAACCGCCTTGCCGTTCCTAGTCGATACTGGTGCGACACCCATTGTTCTTAGCCCTGATGCAGCGCAACGCATGGGGGTCGATCTAACGAAGCTGTCATTTTCCGTGAAGACAAGAACAGCAAATGGGATTGGGCGCGCCGCCCCCATCAGCCTCAAGGAGTTTCGTATCGGGCCAATTTCAATACGCAATATTCCAGCGCTGGTTAATCAGGCGCCGATGAGCGAGTCTCTGCTGGGTGTTAGTTTTCTGAGCCAGCTAAAGAGCTATGCCGTGGCGGGTGAAACGCTAACGCTGGTTCGAAAAAACAACAATTGAAAGACAAAACATGGTCAAGCTCGACAAGATTTATACGCGCGGCGGCGATAAGGGAGAAACATCGCTCAGCGACGGGACACGCCACTCCAAAACATCCCCGCGGATCGCCGCGATTGGCGATGTCGACGAAGCCAATAGTGCAATTGGAATGGCCCGCGCCGGACTACCCAAAGATCATTCGCTATCTGAAATTCTCGCCCATATCCAAAATGATTTGTTCGATCTTGGTGCCGACCTTGTATCGCCCGGTGATGATGCAACAGATGGAAAATTGCGCGTTCAGGAACAACAGGTCAAACGCCTTGAAACAGAGATCGATGCCCTGAACGAGCCTATAGCGCCACTGACGTCTTTTGTTCTGCCTGGTGGTTCAGAAGTAGCCGCCCGGATTCATCTCGCCCGCGCCATCGTCCGGCGCGCCGAACGGACTGCCATGGCGCTGGCTGAGGCAGAACCCGCAAACCGTTTTGCTTTGCACTACTTAAATCGATTGTCAGACCTGTTATTTGTCGCGGCCCGCGCCGAAAACGATGGCGGCAAATCTGACGTTCTTTGGATCCCCGGACTTACGTCAGGGTAGAAAATAGAGCTTATTTGCGTGAAGATAGAACCACTGACAGCAGATTTCCAGCAAGGTCGTTTGCTGTTTGATAATCCGCCCCGCGGGCGTTCTTCAGGTACGATTTACAGGTGACGACCGACGCACGTTCATAGCCTGCGAGCTTAGCCAACAGTCCTTCAATCGCGGTATCGAGATCCGCTAGCGGTACAACATCACTCACCAGTCCAATGGCAACCGCCCGGTCAGCATCAATCGTGTCCGTAGAGTAAACCATGCCAAGCAGAGACTTAGGCGGAATACGATCAAGATGCGCAAGCATTGCCAATGTCGGGGGAAGGTTCGCGCGCATTTCCGGCATCGCAAAGCGGGCGTTGTCCGCCGCAATTGAGACATCCGAAATAGCTGTAATGCCGCAGCCAAGGCCGTTTACCAACCCCTGTGCGCCCGAAATAACCGGGATATCCGCATCACGAATGGCCGCGTAAACACCCAGGATCGGTTCGATCAGAGCTTCGCGCATTTCCAGTGCAGTGGTCGGCTTGCCTTCCGGCGCCCCTGCGGGGTCACGACCTTTGCAGAAATCATCGCCAGCGCCGCGAACCACCATCGCGTTGATAGAAGTGTCAGCACCCGCTTCACGAATATCTTTCGCGATATCTTTCAACATGGCGAGCGTAAGAAGATTGCCCATATCCGGCCGTTCAAATGTCAGCCGGACGATTGCACCGTCTTGGGCTACTGAATATCCGTCACTCATGCTTTGTCCCGCCTCTTAAAATTACTATTTGGATTTTTTATCACCGGCTTCGAGGATCACCCCATCCGCCCGGTATTTATCGAACTCTGAATCGCTTAATCCCAACACGCCGGTAAACACTTTACGGCTGTGTTCTCCGAGCGCCGGTGGATAGCTATGTGGCGCTTCTTCTTCACCCATAAATTTGATTGGGTTCCCCGCAACGAGTGCGCGCTTGTCACCGTCGCCTTCTAAATCGAGCACCATCTGACGATGCACCACCTGAGGATCAGAGAGCGCATCTGCTAAAGTATTCACCTCACCAACGGGCACACCGTATTCCAACAAGGACGGTACCCACTCCTTGGCTTCTTTGGTTACAAACGCTTCTTCAAGCAACGGCCAGAGGGCTTCGCGGTTGTTATGCCGGTGTTCGTTGGTCAAAAAGCGTTCATCTTCGGTCAGCTCTTCTAGTGCCAAGACAGCACACAATCCCTGCCACATGCGTTCCGTATTGGCACAAATCACCAGCTCGGTATCATTGGCGCCCGCAAAAGACCGGTAGGTCGGAATTGATTCATGGCCGCGCCCCTGGCGCCCGGGAACTTTATCAGAATGCAGGTAATAAGCGGCTTGATAGGTCAGCAGCGCGACCTGACAATCGAGCATTGAAATATCGACGAACTTGCCTTTGCCCGTCCGGCGGCGTTCTTCCAGCGCGGCTAAAGAACCAACAGTGGCATACATCCCTGCCGTAAGATCACCAATCGGCATACCGGCACGAACAGCGGAACGGCCAACCTCACCCGTGAGGCTCATTCCACCAGACATCGCCTGAACAATCATGTCATAGGCGGGACGCTCACGATAAGGACCGGTTTGTCCAAAGCCACTGATCGACGCCCAGATCAGGCCGGGATTACGGGACGACAAATCATCATAGGTCAGGCCCAATCGGTCGAGCACGCCGGGACGAAAATTTTCCATCACGATGTCACATTTCTCAGCCAGTTGTTTGACCAATGCCAGCCCTTCCGGCGCCTTCATATCAATGGCGACAGCTTCTTTGTTGCGATTAATCGACAGATAATAGCAGCTATCATCTCCAACAAAATGTGGGGGCAACGTGCGTGACCAGTCACCTGCCGGGGCTTCTAGCTTGATTACCTCAGCGCCGAGGTCTGCAAAGATTTGTGTACTGAACGGCCCCGCCAGAAACTGCGTCAGATCCAGAACCTTAATCCCGTTTAGCGGTCCGGGCCGGACCTCGTCTTGTGTATTCTCTGTCATGCTCTTGATTATTCTGCCGCCAGCGGAGACCGGCTCGCCCGCACAACATCGACAATCCGCGACGGCGTTACCGGTACATTCATTAGATTTGCATCAAATGGTTTCAAGGCATTTTCAACCGCGGCGATTATTGACGCCGCCGCCGGGATCGTTCCGCCCTCGCCAGCGCCTTTAACACCAAGCGGGTTCAGCGGTGATGGCGAAACAACATGGATGGTTTCAGCATCCACCACATCACCAGCGCCGGGGATCAGATATTCCGCAAATGTAGTGGTCAAGGGATTGGCGTTCTCATCAAAGAACTGTTCTTCGAACAACGCATTGCCAATGCCGTGCGCCAAACCGCCCTGCACTTGCCCGTCGACGATCATCGGGTTGATCAGGTTTCCAGAGTCGTGAGCGATGACGTAGCGCAATATCTGGACATGGCCGGTTTCAACATCGACCTCGACCTCTACGACATGGGTGCCATTGCAGTAAGCCGATTGCGAGGGTGAGAAATAATGCGTCGCCTCCAGACCTGGCTCGAACCCCGGCGGCATCGCAAACCCCGGCGACCCGGCAACAGCATGCGCGATCTCACCGAGGGTTTTACTCATCTCGGGAACGCCGCGGACAAACGCTTTGCCATCCTCAAGCTCGATATCTTCTTCGGCGGCTTCAAGCATATAGGCCGCAATTTTGATCGCCTTCTCTCGCACATCAAGCGATGCCATGTGCACGGAAGGCCCGGCATTAGCGGCAATGCGGCTAGCAAATGTGCCAACGCCATGAGCAATCTTTGTGGTATCGGCGAGATAAACTTCGACATCGGCAATATCGACACCAAATTTCTCAGCGCAAAGCTGAGCCATGGTCGTCCGGTGGCCTTGACCCTGCGGCGCTGCACCCGTCATGAGAAAGATCTTGCCTGATGGCGAGACGCGAACGGTTGCCCCTTCGAAAGGACCGAGGCCTGTACCTTCAACATAATTACCAATGCCAATGCCGATATAGCGACCCTCGGCGAGCGCCGCCTTTTGGCGTTTGGCAAAACCGGGATAGTCAATTTTCTCCAACGCTTCGGATTGGCAGCGCGGATAATCGCCACTGTCATAGATTACTGGCTTGCCATCGCGGAAAACCAGCCCAACCTTATAGGGCATCTCGTCAGCCGGGATCAGATTGCGCGCGCGCAGTTCTGCCGGGTCAACGCAGAGTTTTTCAGCGGCCTTATCCATCAGCCGTTCCATCGCAAACACCGCCTGCGGGCGGCCCGCGCCACGCACTGGCGTCACCTGAACTTTATTTGTCAGCGCAACAACGGTTTCCAGTTTGAAGCTCGGCAGGACATACGGACCGGGAACGGTTGTCGACGCGATCAACGGGGTAACGATGCCCCATGGCACGTACGCACCCGTGTCATGGATCATGGTGCCGCGAACACCAAGGAGTTTGCCGCCATCATCAAAAGCGGCTTCCATATCCCAATACTGGTCACGTTCCTGACTGGCAGACAGAAAATGCTCGCGCCGATCCTCAATCCATTTGATGGGCCGGTCGAGTTTACGGGCCAGAAACGGGATGACAGCTTCCTCAGCATAAAACATCGCCTTCGGGCCAAATCCACCGCCAACGTCCGGCGCAATCACATCAATGTCATTTTCATTCCAGTCGAGAACACCGATGATATTGCGTTTCACTTGATGCGGCGCCTGGGTGGCAGACCACAGCATGGTGCGGCCTTCGTCTTTATCGTGCACAGCAAGGGCCCCTCGCCCTTCGAGTGAATGCCCACCACCGCGATGATGCCGGATCGACACCGAAACAGTATGCGCCGCACTGGCAAAGGCCGCGTCGACATCGCCATATTCATTCACAAACCGCGCTGAGACATTATCCTGCGCACCGACATGGCACAGCGGTGCGCCGGGCTGAACGGCGTCACGAGCATCAGAGGCCGCCGGTAAAATTTCCCAATCAATCTCAACCATCGCCGCGGCATCTTCCGCAATATAGCGGGTATCAGCCACCACACAGGCCACAGCTTCACCAGCAAAATGAACCTCATCGCGGGCCAGCAGATAGGGCATCATCGGCTGGGTAATCGCGGGGTTGGGTAAGAGCAGCAGAAGCTTGTTTTCCTGAATGTCTTTCGGGAAATCAGCCAGTGTAAACACGCCATGAACGCCATCCATCGCCAAAGCGGCAGAGGTCTCGATCTTGCTAAAGCGAGCATGGGGATGCGGACTACGGATAAACGCAGCATGCAGCGCGCCTTCTACATGAATATCATCTGTGTACTGGCCTTTACCGGTCAGGAGATCGGGATCTTCTAACCGCTTAACCGCAGCACCGAACAGCTTTGCTCCCATAGGATTATCTTTCTGTAGCCTTTAGCGCGCGAAAAGATGGATCGAGCAAACACCATGGTCGAAGCCCGACACACCACCACCAGTGCAATGGGTCAAGCCCACCTTGGCGCCCTCAACTTGACGCTGACCGCACTGGCCGCGCAGCTGGCGCACGATCTCAACAATCTGTGCAACACCGGTAGAACCAATCGGGTGGCCCTTCGATAGAAGCCCTCCGCTGGGGTTAACCGGTATCTTGCCACCCACCGAGGTTTCCCCATCGGCCAAAAGTTTCGCCGCGTCACCCTTGGCACAAAAACCAAGCGCCTCATAATACAGCAGCTCTGCAATCGCAAAGGCGTCATGGACTTCAGCTAAATCGACGTCTTCCGGCCCGATGCCTGCCTCTTCATAAAGTTGCTTGGCACCGCGCAGCGTAATTTCAGGCGAGGTCATGTCGCGATAGCCGGTCATATATTTACCGGAATTAATCTCTGATCCCATTACCTTAATTGGCGCTGCTGAATACTGCTTAGCCTTTTCTGCAGAGCAAATTACCACCGCTGCGGCGCCATCCCCTGACGGACAGCAATGGAACAGTTTCAACGGATCAGCAACTGGGCGTGAGGCCAGCACTTCTTCCCGCGTCACCTCTTTACGGAATTGAGCATCTTCATTCCACACGCCGTGTTTACGTGCCTTAACCGAGACATCGGCAATATCATTTTCAGTCAGACCATATTCATGCATGTAGCGCCGTGCTCGCATCGCATAGAGCGCAGGCATGACAAGACCGTGCGAAACTTCCCAGTCTTCCTTTTCAAGCGGCAGTGTTCCACCGCCAAACTTAGTCAGCTTTTCAACACCAATCACCAGCGCCGTGTCATAAACACCCGCCGCAACGGCTATCCAGGCTTCACGGAAAGCAGTTGAGCTGGACGAGCAGGCATTCTCAATATTGATAATCGGTAGACCGGTAATACCGAGTTTTTTCAAAATGCGCTGACCGGCCATCATGCCACCAAGCGCCGTGCCGCAATAAGTCGCTTCGATATCGGTCTTTTTGATACCAGCATCTACAACCGCGTGTTTAACGGCGGGCCAGGCGATATCTGCGAGGGTCTTTTCAGGATATTTGCCAAACGGCACCATCCCGGCGCCTACGATTGCAACATCACGCATCAGCTATCTCCCTTCTGAACAGGGGTGAAGGCAAAACTCTCAAAAGCTGCACCAGATTCATCCGACCCAAGGGCAGAAATGCGGGTTTCGACAGCCATATCCATTGCAAGACTATCGGGATCAGCCTCAACGATATGAGCAAATACCCGAACATCTTCCGGCAAATCAACATAGGCCGCGATAAAAGGCAGATTCCAGCCTTTTGGCGCCGCATGAACCACTGACCAGGAATACAATGTTCCTTGGGCACTCAACCTAATCGGGGACAGGTTTTCGGACATGCATTCCGGGCAAACATCACTCGGCGGAAACGCTTTCTTGCTACAATCGTCACACTCCGAGCCGACCAGCCGCACGGTGCCATCAGCATCCCGCGTGACAGCGTCACCTGCGAGGTTCAAGGCTTCCTGTAATTCTTCACTCATGAACGATCTCTACTCTTTTTCTGGACCGCGGGGAACATCGCGGATTGAGGTATTGGGTGCAACATCATTTCGCCGCAGCTGCGCACTGCGCCGACCATTTTCCATATAGCGGCCATCAGTAGCGCGTTGTGCCATTTCTTCCCATTCTTCCGACCAATCACCAAGCGAATAGCCATGCCACGGACTCTCAGGCTTCAGCGGCGGTAAATCGAGATCTTCCCATAGCTTCTGAGCGCCTTCCATGAACTCTTTGGTCGGCAGAGCAATTGGTGGCATATCGGATTTCAGCGTTGCATCGATCAGCATGGTGCCATCAAACCCGTCACCGCGTTCCAGGGCTGGGCCATGGCCGCGATCACGATATTTTAGGATTTCAATATCCAGCGCCGGGTTAGCGCGATAGGCCAGCGCCCAGAACACCGCGTCGCATTGCTCCGGATCAATATCTTCGTTCACCGCGATGACATACTTGCCACAGGCGGAATCAAAATTCGCCGTGCCATATAATGCTCGCCATATCTCGGTCGTCGGCACACCCCGTTCAAACACGAGAAAAGCAATTCTCCTAATATTCGTCAGCGGTTCATGCAGGGAAACATGCTTGATACCCTTAATGCCAAGATGATCGGTCAGATGGTTGAGGAACTTGGGCTCCATCGCCACCCGCTTAATGACACTCGATTCAGAAGGCGTTACCTGCGAAATAATCGACGCCATAATTGCGTCCTTGCGCCGGGTAATCGCTGTAACCTCAAAGATAAAATTATATTCCTCAAGATTGATATGCCCATGACTTTCGCCAAACGGCGCCTCGGGCTCCAACATATCGGTATCGACCAGACCCTCGATGACAATCTCGGCATCTGCCGGCACCATCAGATCAACGGTCTTCGCCTTTACGACACGGATCGGAGCACCTACCAACGCGCCGGCAACGCCAATCTCATCAATACCCTCACGGATTTTCTGTGGGCTGACATAGGCAAGTGCCGGTGGGCAGCCAACCATGATCGCCATCGGCATCTTTTCGCCGCGCGCTTTGTATTTGTCCCAATGCGCGTGACCGCCCTGACGCAGATTGACGAACATCTTAAGCCCTATGCGGTCAGGTGCTTTTATGCCGCCACGATAAGTGCCCATATTCTGCACGCCAGTATCAGGGTCGCGCGAAATACAGCTGGTCGCGGTCAAATATGGCGCGACATCAAACCCCGGCGTCGAGATCGGTACGGGCAGAGCATCGAGCCCTTTGCCTTCGCCGTCTATATCTGCGCCGGTCAGGATCACTTCATGGCAGGGAGCATCCTGAACCTCAACCGGCGAGATCGGGGCGGCGAGCGCTTTCTTCCAATGCTCCCCAATATCGGAAACCGGCACACCCATGCCAATACCGTAAATCTCTGGCGTGGTAGCCAACGCACCAACTACCAGCGGGATCTCATATTTATTGCCGCGGCTGTCGGTGACATTGTTGAAAAGAAAGGCTTTGCGCTCTGATTCAGGGATACCGCCACGAAACTGCCACCGCACCAATGGTTTGAGCTCAGTGTCTTTATTGACCGGCACCTCAATTTCATGGAGCAGCCCCAGATCGCGCAGGGTTTCAATATGATCGTGAAGATCGGGGTAACCCCGCCCGCCATATTGTTTATCGTTCGCCATAACTTCCTCTTCCTGTCTGAGGCGCAATAAATCACAAAGGAAAACAACCGATCAACCGCCGAGCACAGTATTATATTAAATCATGACGTCCCCGCAGCTGCCCGTTTCACAACACGTTCCCGATAGGAGATGATCGTCGTCGCCATCACAATCGTAAACGCCCCCGCCCAAGTCCAGATATCGGGGATTTCAGAGAACGCAACATAACCAAATATCGTTGCCCAAATCATCCGCGTAAACACGATGGGTTCGGCAAAACTAAGGTCAGCGATAGCATAGGCCTTTGCAGTAAAGAGATGCCCCATACTCGCCAACGCGCCAATCGCCATGAGGCCGAATAGCTGCTCCA
>CAJJCG010000015.1 GCA_905182615.1 Alphaproteobacteria bacterium UBA2964
ACACCGTGCTGAAAAGCTTGCTGCAAAATTCGGCGGATGATCCATTATGCAAAATTTCTCCAACAATCGCGTCGAGTGACTTCCCTAAAGAACTTCCGCCATAAACACTTATCCCACTCGTTGGCAAAGACGCGTGCCGAAAAGAAAGGAACAATAGCACCAGCAAAATTTGGCGATGAACACGGCCTTCTTTCCTACTCCGTCGCCATCGTTGACGGATTGCAACAGGGAATAAACGGCCAAACAATGCTCTGGAATCGCTTAAAGAAGATTGCCAAGAGAAATGCAGAGGCGTTGTGGAACGGTTATTGCTTCGAGGTTCTTCGCTGAATTGCCGAAATGTAAAGGAACAGAGTGGGTACGCTCCCTGCTTACTCTCCGACAGTCCCTAATACGGCGCCGGTCTTTCTCTTAATCGTTATATGTCCGACGTCCGAGTTGGGTCAGGAGTATTCTCGATAAAGATTGCTAAACTTCGTCTGTTATAAGTGTCAAAGCGGACATTTTTCCAATCCGCGATTACTGCTTTTAGCCGTTTTCTGCTCCTTGCGGTTAGCCGGAGGATTTACGTTTCTCTGTTGATGAATTCCAACGCTTGGTGGTTGTAGAGCGTACACAAAAAATCAAAATGATCGAGTAATGCGGGCGTTCCTTTTGTGGTGACGGCGTCTTCTTTCATCAGACTTAAAATGATGGCCAGTACGTCACCATTGATCTCAAATATTTTGCGATTAAAGCCAAGGCTGTATGTGCCCTCTGATGATGAGGGGGACGATGAAGTGCCGGGCAATGGGATAAGCGCGAATTTTACGTAGGCAGGTTTGATTAGACCTGCCCCCACCTGTAGAGCTTCTGTGAAATCTGACAAGCTAAGAATGTCGTCGCGTTCGCTGTATTGTTCAGTGTCCTCACCGGTTGGCCCGGTGAAAAACGAGGCTAGCCATTCTGAAAACGCAGGCGTCCTTAGCGCGTTGCTGAGCTGATCGCGGAGTGTATCAACGGCATCGGTGGAGAGACTGAAGCCCGAGCTGTCTGCGCTCAACCCGTCGCCGGTGTAGCGATGATCAAGCGCGTCGTGGTCGGCGAGGTACTGACTATAATCGTCATAAAGTTCAGACAATTTCGGGCCGAGGAACCCAACGGAAAAGGTCAACGCGTCGTCAAGCGTGGTGCCTTCGTGGGCGAAATGGGGCGGGATATACAGGACGGCGCCAGAGGTAACCTCAACATCATTGCCGTCTACAGGGTCTTTAAGAATTTTGAGGTCGAGGCCGTCGATGTATTCTGCATCGATGACGGGTTCACGACTAATGTTCCAGCGGCGTGAGCCTTGGCCCTGGACAAGAAAGACGTGATAGCTATCGACGTGACCGCCGATACCGCCTCCCTTGCTGGAGAAACTGACCATAACGTCGTCCATCAACCAGCGGGGCGCAAAATTGAACGCGCGCAACAATTTGGCGGTGTCAGGGTGGAATTGTTCGACGTTTTGGACGAGCAGGCTCCAGGGTGGTTGGCCGGCGGTGTTGAAATCTTCTTCGGTGAAAGGGCCAAATTGGCAGGTCCAGTCTTGCCGCGAGATCATGCGCGCGCGGGCGGTCTCTTCCATAGACAGTCCCGCCAGCTCATCTGGTGTGATCAGCCGGTCCATCACGGTTTGATCGATGGCGTTTCGTACAAGGAACGGCCGCTTATTCCAGTATTGCGCGTAGAAATCCACGATCGACGGCATTGCGTCGAGAGTGACAAGTGAAGAGGACATCATATGACCCGATGTTGAGACCGTTGCCGCGCCGATTAATCGGTGAGCATGGCCAATGCAGCCTGACGGTCTCCCGGCTTCAATCTAAGAAACAGCGTGCGCGCTTTCTTGATGTCTTGATCCGTACCACTTTCCGCGGCCGCCTTGGCGGCCATTGTCGTCAAATGATCTGGTCCACAGATAAAAGCCAAAGCTTTAGCCAAACGCCCCATGGCGGCATGGTCGATCTTTATCTCTTCCATTCGAGAGTCTCCCAAGCATTAGCCCGTGTCGTTGCATCGATCTTTATCAGGCGTAGTGGCGCCTGTCCCTCCTTTATATCTCATTCGGGTCCCTCCAACAGAAATCGTAGGTAAGATGTCAGACACCTTTAAAGCTTTGTCAGAGACCTTGCTCCCTAAAAGTTCCTCGATTTTACCCTTTTGGATCAATAATTATTCGCTACGACATTTAATAATTCGCATGTCTAGTGCCGAATAAAACGTACTAAGCCTGATATGTCCGCCACTCTAATCTAAATCAAACCCATGGCTCTGAAGAAACGCCTTGAACTCGGGCCGTTCCGGTTTGCCGAGCTGGCGCGATATATGTTCTGACCAGCCATAGAACTCAGAGACGCCCCACAAATCAGTACGGGTCTGCCGTTTGGCGGGGATCGGGAAGGCGGCATTGCGGGTCTGGTCGTAGTCATCAATCCCGGCTTCGAGATTGCTGTCGTCATAGCGGTCGCGATGCACCACTAAGGATTGCGGTAGGCGCTGATTGACATAGCCCGGTGCTTCCGGCCAGCCCGCCATGACCCCGGCGATGGGGAACACGCCATCCGGCATTTCGAGAATATCGGCGACGGCATACATGTTGTCGCGCAGGCTGCTCAGCGGTGCGGTACCAAGCCCAGCGGCTTCGCCGGCGGCGACGAAAAATCCCATGGCGAGGGCGGCGTCGACCGAAGCGTTGAGGAACGCATCCATGTTGTTATTCACGTTGGGCCGGTTGCGGAATTCACCGATCCGCTGGTTACGGCGGATATCGGCGCAAAAAACCAGCAGCACCGGCTTGCCTTCCAGTCCGGTCGTGCGCGGGCACCAGGGCGCGAGTTCATCGCGGATATTCTGGTCCTTGACGACAATGATCGAGTATTGCTGCAAATTGGATTTGCTCGGCGCTGATTGCGCGCAGCCGAGGAGGACATCGAGCAGCTCATCGGAAACCGGCTCGTCTTTATAAAGGCGCAGCGAGCGCCGTCCAAGCAAGGCCTCAATCTTGTCTTCGGCCTCGCTGTCATCGCCGAGGCCAGTATCTTTGCCGTAGCGCGCGGTTAGGAGTTCTTTGGTCGTTGCCATGGAAAATCAGTTCCCTGCCTGTGCCTTGTCGAGAATATCCTGTGGTGTCTCGGTGACGATTTCGGCATAGACCGGCACGAACGGGCCACTATCGACCAGCTTGACGAATTCCGGTGCCATATCGACCATCTCAATCCGGATTTCCTTGTGGATCTCGATATCGCGCCATTCGCCGATCAGATAGAAATGATCCTCATCCTCGACATCGCGGCACAGCACGCCATCCTTCACCTGCGCATCTGACTTATGCATCGGGTTGTCATCGCCATAATCAAACTCGTTAAACAGGCGGATGAAATCATCGCCAGAGCCGGGCTTTACCCGGAAGTCATAGATGTGAAAAAAATTTCCCAGCTTGGCCAGCGGTTCCATTGTCATGATCGTGCCTCCCTAATTAGGTTTCAGGGTAAACGGTACTCTGGCAGGCTGGGCTGATCAATGCAGCGCTTGTGAGAATACCACGACCTTCGCTACACTCGCTGACCACACGGGTGAACGAAGGAACGGATATGCCGGATACACCGTTTATAGATGATGGCAGCAATTTGCCGCTCAGCGAATTACGTTGGCCGGATGATGACCTGACCCGTATCCCCGACTGGATCTATACCTCCGAGGAAGTGTTTCAACGCGAGCGTGAGCGCATCTTCTTTGGCGAGACCTGGTGTTTTGTCGCACTCGAAGCAGAGGTGCCTGATCCCGGCAGTTTTAAACGATCCTATGTCGGCGATGTGCCTGTGATTGTGTCGCGGGACGAGGACGGCGAGATCCATGTCTTTGAGAACCGTTGCGCCCATCGCGGGGTCGAGTTCTGTCGTGAGCTGCGTGGCAAGGCGGAAAACTTCACCTGTCCGTATCATCAATGGATGTACGATCTGAAAGGCGAGTTGATGGCGGTGCCGTTCCGTCGCGGTGATCGCGGTGAAGGCGGTATGCCCAAGAATTTCAAGCTCGAGGAGCACAATCCCAAAAAGCTCAACGTGACGACCCGCCATGGCGTTGTGTTTGCATCATTCTCGGACAGTGTTGAGTCGCTGGAGGAATATCTCGGGCCGGACAATCTGGAACAATTCGATGTTGTCTTTGCCGGTCGCAAGCTGAAAATTCTCGGGTTTTACAAAAACCGGCTGCAGGGCAACTGGAAGCTTTATCACGAGAATCTGAAAGACCCATATCACGCCACTCTGCTGCATGTGTATCTCGCGACTTTCCGGCTGATGGTGGCAGGACAGAAATCCGCGATGATCTGTGATGAGAGCGGGCGGCATTCGACCATGGCTTCGACCAAGGACGACGATATGGTAATCACCGAGGAGACCGCGAGCCAGATGAAAGCGGCGTTCCGTGAAGGTATGGAGCTTCACGATCCCGAATTCCTTAAATATGTGGAGGAGTTTGACAGCCCGTGGACGGTGACCATGCAGATCATCTGGCCGAACCTCATTGTGCAGCGCGAGCTCAATACGCTGGGCATTCGCCATATCGTGCCGCGCGGTCCGCATGCGCTTGATATGTACTGGACGATGTTTGGCTATGATGATGATACGCCTGAAATGGATAAGCATCGACTGAAACAGGCCAATCTGATGGGGCCGAGCGGTTATCTCGGCGTCGATGATAATGAGGCGATTAAGTTCCTGCAGGATGGTTTCAAACATTCCTATAGCGATGAGGGCATCGTGAAGCTGGAGCCGGAAAAGGAAGGTAGCACCCAGACGCTGATCTCCGAGGCCTCGGTCCGGGCGCTCTATCGTCATTATCGTGAGGTGATGGATATTTAAGATGGCGACCAATTTGTCCCCCGATGAAGCCCGCGCGCTGCGGTTTGATATTGAAGAGTTCAACACCGAGTACGCCCGTATTCTCGACGCGCAGGATATCAATGCGTGGCCGGATTTCTTCACCGGTGACGGGTTCTATCGCATCACTGGCCGCGAAAATTATGACGCCGGGCTGACCATTGGACTGGTCTGGTGCGAAGGTCGGCCGATGATGCAGGACCGGGCCGCGGCGGTGAAAACCACCATGGTACATGCGCCACGCTATCTACGGCATTACAACAGCAATGTTCGGGTAATCGATGTTGATGCTGATGGCACGATCCATTCCGAATCCAATTATCTGGTCGTCGAGACCTTGATGGAAGAAGAAACCCGTATCTTTCAGGCCGGTCTTTATATAGATGAGTTTGTCCGCGAAGACGGCGCGCTGCTGCTCAAAGCGCGTGATTGCATTTATGACAGCCTGCTGATCCCCAACGACATGGTTTATCCAGTTTGATTGGCGCCGTTGATGGAGTTTAGCCTTTCGGAGTTGGCGGCCGTGGCGGCAATTTATGTCCTGGCCGGTTCTGTAAAAGGTGCGATAGGACTCGGCCTGCCGACGGTCAGCATGGCGTTGCTGGGTATCTGGCTTCCGGTAGAGCAGGCGGCGGCGATTTTGATACTGCCTGCTTTTCTGACAAATGTTTGGCAATCGCTCGCTGGTAGCGCGTTGAGGACACTGCTTATCCGTTTATGGCCGATGTTGATCTGCCTGGTCCTCGGGACGCTCCTGACCGCCGGCATTATGACAGCGGGAAATAACGCGCTGAATGGTGCTTTTCTTGGTGCGATTCTGGCAATCTATGCGGGGCTCGTTCTCGCGGGGTTCCGGTTTACGGTATCGCGGAAGGCCGAACCAGTTCTCGGTTCGGTAACAGGATTGGCCACTGGATTAATTTCCGGTGCCACGGGAATATTCGTTGTCCCGGTGGCGCCGTACCTCGAAGCGATGAATCTAGGCAAGGACGAACTCGTACAGGCCATTGGCATTACGGCCTTGATCGCTACCTCGGCCCTTGCGCTTGGCCTCGGCCTCAACGGCAGCCTGGAGGTCGAGGTCGTTGTTCCCGGTTCTATTGCTGTGGTTGCAGCCTTTGCCGGTATGTTTCTGGGCCGGGTGCTGCGTGCCAGATTATCGGTCGAGTTGTTCCGGCGCTGGGTTCTTGTCGGCCTGATGTTGCTCGGGGCGGCGATGATCATCCGCGCTCTTTAGGGGCCGCTGCAAATTCTTCCGGGACGACCGTTGGCGGCCTACCCCAGATAGTCGGCGATCATATAGGCAAACACCTTGGCGGTATCGCGGGTGCGGTCGACTGAAGAACAATCATCATCAGTGTGGGCAAACTGATCTTCGCCGCTGCCATAATTGGCACAGGGAATGCCGACATGGTTGAGGTAGCCCTGATCGAAGGCGGTCGTGGTATAGAAGGTCTCCGGCGCCGCGCCGAGCACTTCTTCCGCCGCTTTGCACACCGTCTGAACAATTGGTGAATCCATCTCGACGAGGGATGGATACATAAACGGTCCTTCCGTCATCTCGACCTGCCACTTTTGGCCGCTGGCGGGGTCCTCCATGCCATCGACTTGCATCACGATATCGCGAATTTCCTGCCATTTGGCGTGCGGGTCATCGCCCGGTAGTAGGCGGCGATCCAAGGTGATTTCGCACTCGCCTTGAATGGTGTGGGTTGAGTCCGGGAAGCTGCGGATGTGATTGACCGCGAAGGTAGGCGTGCCGAGGGCGGGGTGCTCTCCGGTTAGTTCGAGCTGATCTTCAAGCCGATCGATGATTTCGCGCGCGCCGGTGATGGCATTGCAGGCCTTGTTTGGGGCGCTGGAATGGCCGGGAGAGCCTTTAACTTTGACGAAACTATCAATTCGTCCGCGATTGCCCAGGGTGAGTTTTAGACTGGTGCCACCGAGGATGGCCATGTCAGCGCGCACCCCTTCGCCCTCAACCACGCTGGTGATGGCATCATGGCGACCGGTCTCGCCGGAGACACAACACAGAAACACCAGCTGGCCATTGATTGGCAGATCCGACGCGATAATGGTTTCCATCGCGTGCAGCATGGCGGCCATGGTGCCTTTTTGCTCGCTGGCACCCTTGCCCAGCACGACCTCGCCCGGCAGCCCATACTTCGCGCCATTGACGACATCGCCATCATAGGCATTTACCATGGTCGATTGCGGCTGATTCATCGCGTTGCTGATCAACATCAGTGATTTGCCGGTCGTGTCGGCGCCATAGGTCGAGATCAGATTGTCCATCTTGTCGTAGCGGATATCGGTGATGCCCATTTTGCGCAGCCGTGGCTCGACGGCATTGCGGATAAATTCGGCAAGGAGAGGTTCGGATTCGAACTTGTCAGTTTGCGGGCTGGGAACTTTCACTAGCTCCACCAAAATGTCCTTAACCCGGTCCGTTGAAATGGCGTCAGTGATAGTTTTTTTAAGGCTCATGCCGAATTTCCCCTTGTCAGTTTGACCTGATTGTAGCGCAACGAGATGACCGATTCACCACCCAATAGGTGATCCAATCTTCGTGTTTATCTTAATGAAGGATTAATCCGAGCTTTTCACAATAGAGGTAATTGCAACTGGTGCATCTGTGTATCGGTATGTGCGGAGATTTGCTGCGGGCTTGTCCTTGTCTAAAAAATCAGCCGGTGGTAGTTGGAGCATCGCTTAAGGATCATTTTGCCTCGTGGTGGAACGGTACCGAGTTGCGTGAAGCCGATCCCGGTTTAATCTTCCCAGTCGGGGCAGAATATGTTGAGGAGTTGGTCTCCGGCTATAGTCTGAGCTCTGACGAAACTATACTCGAGGGCCGTATTGGCATGGGTGGCAATGCGACCACGATTGTCGCCAAGTTTGGCAATTATGTGACCGGCTACGAAAACGACGAAAAACTTGCGGCTGAAGCAAAAAATCAGCCATTAAGTTCGATATCGACGGCAAGGTCAAAATCGCTGGCGATCTGTTTGATTTGGCCAAGGTCAAAACCAACTATTGCCGCGCCGCACTGATGCGGGAAGTGCTCTATACGATGGAGGACAAGGAGACCGTCGTCGCCAAGATGTACGATTCCCTGAAGGAGGGTGAAGCCTATCTCGTTATTACGGGTTTTCTGTTCGACGAAGATGCCGAGAGCGAGGAGTTGACTGCCTGGAAAGAGGTTCAGCCGAACCCGGTATATCCCTGGACGGCAGAAACCCTGAAAAGCAGCCTTGTTTCACACGGCGTTCTGGCAAGGGTCACGGAAGATGAGAGCGAGCGCTATTCGGAAATGATCAGGGGCTGGGCTGGGTATCTCAACGAAATCATAGGTAAAAGCGTTAATGAAGCGTTTGGACGACAACTGGTACATGAGGCGCAGTACTGGCTTTTGCTGACGAGCGCGCTCGATAGCGGTGTCCTGAAATATTACCGAGTTGAAGGCGTCAAAAGGTCTTGATATCCCTCTAAATCAGTGCGTTGACAAAGCGGGCGCTGCTAACTATGTTCTCGCCTCCGCTAGATAAAAGAGCAGAAAGTAATCCGATGAAAGTCGCTAACTCGCTTAAAACACTTAAACTGCGTGATAAGAATTGCCGCGTTATTCGCCGCAAGGGCCGCGTCTATGTGATCAATAAGCTGAACCCGCGTTTTAAGGCACGCCAGGGATAAGAGAGAGCGCTCTCACGTTAGAAGCCGCGCCTTTGGCGCGGTTTTTTTGTGCCTGCGGTTCACGGCTTGGCGGGATTGGCTTGCACCATCTATCTCTGCCGTAGTTTACTTGCTGAGGTGATATTGCGATTGGCTGAGTGAGAGCATATTTTTTATGGAAATGCCGGAGCCGGATTCCGCGACGATTGCGCGACGCACTGCAATTATCGACGAGCTCAAACGGATCGTGCCGGTTACCTCGGTCATCGCTGAAGAAGAAGGGCTCCGGGCCTATGAGTGCGATGGGTTGACGGCCTACCGCCAACTGCCGCTCATCGTGGTTTTGCCGGAAACCACCGAACAGATTTCGCAGATTCTAAAATACTGCAACGAGGTGGGCGTCAAAATTGTTCCGCGCGGCGCTGGAACATCGCTCTCCGGTGGCGCATTACCTCTGGCCGACGCTATCACCCTTGGTCTCGGCAAACTCAACCGAATACTCGATATCGATTATGAGAACCGGTGCGTCACTGCCCAGCCCGGGGTCACGAACCTGGCGATTACCCAGGCAGTTGAAGGTGATGGGTTTTACTACGCGCCCGATCCATCAAGTCAGATCGCTTGTACCATTGGTGGCAATGTTGCGGAAAATTCCGGCGGCGTTCACTGCCTTAAATATGGCCTGACGACCAATAATCTCCTGGGGATTGAGATGGTGCTGATGGATGGTGAAATCATCCGGCTTGGCGGCAAGCATCTGGATGCCGGCGGATATGATTTGATGGGTGTCGTGACCGGGTCAGAGGGATTGCTCGGGGTGATCACCGAAGTGACCGTGCGCATTCTTGCCAAGCCGCCAGCGGCGCGGGCGCTCCTGATTGGGTTTGATTCTAGCGAGGCGGCCGGCAGCTGTGTCGGCGCAATCATTGGCGCCGGTATTATCCCTGGCGGGATGGAAATGATGGATCGTCCCGCAATCCATGCCGTCGAAGAATTTGTCCATGCCGGCTATCCATTAGATGTTGAGGCCATTCTGATCGTCGAACTTGATGGCCCCGAAGAGGAGGTTGATTTTCTAGTCGGTCGGGTAGGTGACATCGCGCGGGACTCTGGTGCGACGTCAGTTCGGGCGAGCCTCAATGAAGAAGAACGTATGCTGTTCTGGGCGGGCCGCAAGGCGGCGTTCCCGGCAGTTGGACGTATCTCTCCTGATTATTATTGCATGGATGGCACCATACCTCGGCATAAGCTGCCTGAAGTCCTGAAGCGTATGGCAGAGGCATCTGAACGTTATGGGTTGGGGGTTGCGAATGTTTTTCATGCTGGTGACGGGAATCTGCATCCCTTGATCCTCTATGATGCAAACGTGCCGGGCGAGCTGGAAAAAGCCGAAGAGTTCGGTGCCGAAATTCTGACTTTATGCGTCGAAGTTGGTGGTGTCTTGACTGGCGAGCACGGCGTCGGTGTCGAGAAGCGCGATCTAATGGAAACTATGTTTACCGAAATTGACCTCAAGCAACAGCAACGTGTCAAATGCGCCTTTGACCCGGCGCAACTTCTCAATCCCGGAAAGGTTTTTCCGACTTTACATCGTTGTGCTGAATTGGGGCGCGTTCATATACAGGGCGGCGAGATGCGTTTCCCCGACCTACCGCGCTTTTGATGTCGTTACCGTCAACCGATATGTTGGAGCCCGCGGACAGCGCCGAGCTTGAGTTGCTCATCGGTGATGCGCTGGAAAACCGTACGACGCTGGAGGTCGTGGGCGCGGGATCAAAACGCGCGCTTGGTCAGACGATGGACGTGGACAAAATTGTTTCTCTGTCGCAATTGACTGGGATCACGCTCTATGAACCTGACGAGTTAGTATTGTCGGCGCGAGCCGGAACACCGTTGGTTGAGATAGAAACGGCATTGGCTGAACACAACCAGCAGCTTTCCTTTGAGCCCCCTGACTGGGGAGCTTTACTTGGCAGCAACATTCCGCAGACCATCGGTGGTGTTATTGCAACCAACCTTGCTGGTCCCCGTCGTATCCAGGCGGGAGCGGCGCGCGATCATGTGCTTGGTGTCTCAATGGTCACGGGCCGGGGAGAGACAATCAAAACCGGAGGCCGTGTTGTTAAAAATGTCACGGGTTACGATCTCTGTAAGCTGATCACCGGCTCATACGGAACGCTCGCTGTGGCGACAGATATAACTGTAAAGGTCTTGCCGACGGGTGAAAAAGTTCGGACAGTTCTGGTGGCGGGTTTGGATGAGGTTGCAGCTGTTGAAGCTATGACGGCGGCTTTGTCCAGCCCCTATGACGTGTCCGCCGCCGCGTTTCTGCCGGGCAATCTCACTGGCCGGTCGGAGGTCTCCTATATTTCTGGCGCCTCGGTTTCAATCGCTGCTGTTCGCGTGGAAGGACCTGCCCCGTCGGTGGAGGCGCGGTGTTCGGCGCTTCGCACGATGCTTGGAGCCCATGGCGACATTGAAGAGCTGCACTTTCATAATTCGCGCAAATTCTGGCAAGAGATTGGTAACGTCACGCCGTTCGCTGAAGGAGCGGGGTCAGTCTGGCGGGTTTCCGTACCCCCGTCGGCTATTGTTACGGTGATCCAGATAATTCGAGATGGCGTCGACGCAGAATTTTACGTTGATTGGGGTGGTGGGCTGATTTGGATACAACTACCGAACGAGGCTGATGATGATGGTGGTGCGGTGCTGATACGCG